>NZ_JBFTIZ010000093.1:0-16148 GCF_056395165.1 Pedobacter sp. 10L46_2 | reverse complement strand
TTTCTCAAGAGCTATTTCAGCAGATTTTTCAATAGATGTGTGCATACCATCGCTATCAATAAATACTTTATCACCTAATTTCAACACACTTCCATCATCTGAGCGCAATGCGAACGAATAAATACCCGTTTCTTCTGCATAAAAGTAACCTTTATGACGGGTAGCAAAACTTTCCGCAGTTTTTGCTACAGGAATTTCAATTGCAGCGCTAATGCCTTCGTTGGTAAGATCTTTTTCGTCTATAGCGTTTACAGTCTTATAAAAGCGCGGATAATATGAAAACTTTAATCCCTTTGCTGGTGATGATAACTGTACAGGCTTAATATAATCCTGATGTACATAATTAATGGTATAAATATCCCCTCTGTTACCATTTGGTCTAAAACCTGCCACTTTAAATTCCACCGGCTTAGTTATGGTCAAATCTCCATTAAAAATTTTCGACTGCAAAGTAGGCAAGGTACCATCAGTAGTATACCTTATTGTTAAACCTGCAAGTGACTTATTTATATGTAATGTGCCCTTATCAACAAATACACTCTGGGTAGTAAATCCATCCAGGTCTGGAAGCCGATAATTTATATTCATAGCATCCAGCAATGAAAAGTGCTTCTGTACACGATTTTCAAAATTATTCCATTTTCCGCAGCGTGTTTAGGTGCTGTAGGCACCCATGTTCTCCAATACATCATTGTAGCTGTTGGCGATACACCTCCATCAAGAATTTCGTCCCAACCGATTAGCTTTTTACCTTTACTGTTAAAAAACCGCTCCATTCTCCGCACAAAATAGCTTTGCAGCTCATCCACACTTTTAAGTCCTTCCTTCTTCATCAGCGCTTCACATTCAAGCACATTTTTCCAGCTGCTTTTTTCAACTTCATCGGCACCCAGATGGATATATTTGCTTGGAAATAATGCAGCAATCTCAGTAAATACATTTTCGGCAAATTCAAAAGTTGTTTCTTTACATGGGCACAATGGCTCAGAGAAGTCCTTTGCCTGTCCACCTTTGCCATGAGAAGTTAGCCAGGGCATAAGGTTTGTTGCAGCCATCATATGTCCCGGCATATCAATTTCAGGTATAATCTCTATTCCTTTAGAATCAGCATACGCAATTAGCCCACGCATTTCATCTTGAGTATAAAAACCTCCGTACATCTTCTTACCATCAATCATTTTGAAATGTTTTTCAGGAATAGCATAATCAGGATTTGTTTTAGCAAGTGCAATACAACTCGAATCCTGACCATTCATCTCTCGCCACGCGCCTTTTGATGTTAGTTCAGGGTATTTTTTGATTTCGATTCTCCAACCCTGATCATCTGTTAAATGCAAATGAAACTTATTGAATTTATAGTAAGACATTCTATCTATCATTGTTCGCAGATAAGCAAGATCAAAGAAATGACGGGAAACATCCAAATGAATACCTCTCCACGAGAAATGTGGCGCATCTTCAATTTTTACACAAGGAATAGCGATTGCGCTCAGCAATGATTTTTGTAAAACCTGCTTGCGGCGTAATATCGCAGTTCCCATCAACTGTGAGTTTCACAGGTTGTGGTATAATAGCATAACCTGCCTTTTCTTGCTGTGCGAATGTTGTAAGCACACAAAGAAACAAAACTAAGGTGATCTTAAGTTTCAAAGTAATAAAGTTATTCATAAAATGTCTGGTAATCTATTTAGCTAAGTATTCTGATCCTTGCACTACACCTCTGCGTTCAATTTCCTTATCAATATATGTTTGAATTGCAGATTTATTTAACCCCCAGTTAGGTGCTATTAACAAATCCCAATCTGATATCCCAAATAATCTTTGAATAACAATATCGGGCCTCAATAACGGAATTAATTTACAAAGCAGATCGGTATATTCTTCTAGCGAGAACAGCTTAAAGGGTTCCTTTTTATATTTTACTCCCATAATTGATCCTTCTACTATGTGAAGGTGATGGAATTTTACAAATTTGATTTGAGGGAACCGGTTAATCTCATGGATGTAACCCAGCATCATTTCTTCTGTTTCCCAAGGGAAGCCAAAAATAGTATGTACACAAAGGTCAAGCTTACTGTTTTCAAGTAATTTAACGGCCTCAACAAACTCGCCATGACTACATCCTCTATTGATCTGATTAAGCGTTTCGTCGTATATAGACTCCATGCCCATTTCCAAATCCACATCAAATCGATCAGCATAGCTTTCAAGTAAAGCAACCTTTTCTGCATCAATACAATCAGGGCGGGTACCCACAGAAAAGCCTACAACATCTTCTGTATTTATAGATAGTGCTTCATCGTACATCATTTTTAAATAATGTACAGGAGCATAAGTATTCGTATTAGGCTGGAAATAAACAATAAACTTATCGGCTTTATAAAAACCCTTACCTCTTTCCATACCCTGCTCTAATTGTTCGCGTATGGTTGGCAGCTTTCTGGAAAGCTCAGGGGTAAAAGAGTCTACATTACAGTAGGTACATCCTCCATAACCTTTACTCCCATCGCGGTTAGGACAAGTAAATCCACCATCAACTATTACTTTAAACACACGTTGCCCATTGTATTTCTCTTTGAGGTGTGTTCCGTAATTTCTATATCCTTTTATTCCTTGATCCAGTAAAGTTCCCAATTGCTTTTTTCTTGCAAAAATACAGCTTTTAATTTATTTCTGACAAAGAATGATTGTTAACCGCCAGGTAGTTGCTATCAGACCAGAAATTAAGCACTTTTTAACTCTTTAATTTTTTTAATGGGCCAGAGAGTAAAAACTATCGACAATGTACCGGCCAGGGCACCCAAAAGAATAGAAAGCAATTTCCCATTAAAACTATAATCTTTAGGGATACTAAGTTGGACCGCCAACATACAAAACAAAATAACAGATGAGGTAGTTACGCCGTTAATACCTGCCATTTTAAACATAAATTTATTCTTAGTAAAATTATCAGGCAGCACAAATCCTGCTTTACCCTCTTCAGAAAGTGCTATTGTTTTTTTTAAAATATCGAAAGTGATTATAAATGGAAGCAACAATGCCATAGGATACAATACTCACCTTCAAATAAGTGAACCGCATTGAGATTTTTAAAGCTAAAATACGGGATAATAGTGTTAGCGATAACGTTGGGAATAAAGTAAAGCGGCAGGTTCCGCAGAACAAGCCTTTTCAATACCATGCCATCACTTTTTAAATCTTTAAGCATAACTTACCATCAACTCTTGCTGTAATAGTTCCAGCGCTTTATTTTTAATTGCTATTGCCTCACTTTCAGGTAAAAAAGCATCATTTGAGCAAAATGTGAAATCCATTTCTCCTTTAAAAGTACTTACAACTATGGTATTGGGATTTCGCCATGGGAAACCGACCGATGGACTATATATAGCTTCCACTTCAAAGGAATCGTAGTTTTCAGGAATTCCCAGTCTGCCCATATTTGAAAAAGTTACATCATGACTACCTTCAGTGGTCAATAAATACTTCACCATCTTCTTTACCGAGCCATGGAAATATTCACTCATGATCAATAGTTCATGAACATTCATAGCAGCAATTTTTGTATTCAGGTCTTCCTTTACTTTCTTTGCTTTTTCCCAAAAACCGGCAAGCTTATCATCAACCGATAGTTCGGCAATGGGTGCAAAAGCAAACATGGTATCCCCTTTTATTTCGCTGATAAATCGCCTCACATCAACCGGACAGATT
The DNA here is from genome assembly GCF_056395165.1 of Pedobacter sp. 10L46_2. Classification (NCBI taxonomy): domain Bacteria; kingdom Pseudomonadati; phylum Bacteroidota; class Sphingobacteriia; order Sphingobacteriales; family Sphingobacteriaceae; genus Pedobacter; species Pedobacter sp. 10L46_2. The sequence continues at coordinate 12,440 of NZ_JBFTIZ010000093.1, read as the reverse complement.
ACCTTACCACGAGCCTTACTCCCTTTAACAGATTGAAATGCTTTTAATAAAATAACACACAAAGCAGAATACACACTTACACCTGCTGTTTTACATTCAATAGCAAGTGCTGCCGTTTTCTCTGCATCCAGTCGCCAATGCAAAAAATAGTTCTGCCCCTCAGGCTTTTTACTTTTTGTAGATTTAAAAAGAAAAAACAACCTTGCAACTACTGAAAAAAACTTCGCTTTTAAAACCTTCCCTTTACTGACTTTAAATGATTGAGAAAGTAATCCTTCCATAGAATTAAATGGCAGGTAGCTGGATAGCTCCTTTTCCGGTTCATCCAGTACTTCTAATATCTCACTCATCAAAGCGACAAAAGTAGTACCGTCACAAATACAATGCGGACAAACTAGAATCAGATCCGAAACTTCGGCATCCTTAAGCCATACAACTCTTGCCAATGGCGCACTCTTTCCATCAAAAAGTTTTCTCCATTCAGCTTTAGATTGTGCTTTCCAATCGTCATCACTAACCCTTTCCCCAATTCTAACCGGAATTTCAGAAAGCTTATTACTCGAAACAAAATAAGGAACCCCCGCAGCATCTTCCTTTATACTTGCTCGCAATAAAGGATGTTTTTGCTGCACTTTATGTAATGCATTACGTAATCTTTCAAGCGTAAAACTCCCTCGAATAGTAATTGCAAATACACAATTTAAAGGAGTAGAAGCATCCACATACATGATTCTTTCTCCCATGATCAGCCGTCTTCTCATAGCTCATTAAGTATTTCCATCATTTTTTCTTTAATAGCCTGCGCTTCATTATACGGGATAAACCCTTCGCTGGCAATAAATGTAAAATCCATTTGCCCAAGATAGGTTGAGGTTACAAGTGTTGTCGTATTCCCCAACGGACCTATTACAGAGGGGCTAAAAATGGTTTCCACAGCAAAATTTTTATACAGATAAGGAATATCTACTCTGCCCAGATTAGAAAACATGCAATCGTTACTGGACTTACCATACTTTAGAAAATTAGTAAAGTTATTTAATGATGAATGCGACTCTTCCATCATCATAATCGTTTCATACGGATCTAACTTTGTGGTTTTCTTGTCAATATCTTCCTGCATTCTTTTAGCGTCAGCAAAAAAGCCGAGGTCTTTATCTGCAGAAACCACCAGCATCAAACCAAACGCAAAAATGTTATCTCTCTTAATTTTTGGGGCAAACCTGCGAATATCAACAGGGAGTGAGATTTTGTTATGAAAGTTTTCTTTTCGAACTTCCTTAAATGCATTTAATACTGCCACACATAGTGCTGTATTAACCGTAACTCCTTCCGTTTTACACTTATGGATTAACCGGTCGCTTAATTCCTTTTCAAGCTTCCAGTGAATCATATAATCACGCTTTCTTTCAATCAATTTCTTTTTAACGGGAATCAGCCATAAAAACAGGGTTGCTACACCTCCAATTAATTTGGCTTTAATGATCTTCTTCTTGTTATTAAGAACTGAAACCGGTATAATATCTTCAATCCTTAAAATCGGATCTTCCTTACCTATCTCTATTGAGCCATCATCTAGTAATAGTAAAAGTTCAGCCAAAATTGCCATAGCCGAGCCCCCGTCACAAAGGCAATGATGGATAACCATTATAAATTCAGAAAACTCCTCACCTTTTATCCACACCAGCCTCATTAAAGGCCCTGATCTGGTATCAAACAAGGTCGACCACTCATTCATTGACTCTGTTTTCCAGTCGTCATCAGTAGTCCGGGCTACAATCCTTAAAGGAATTTGAAGTTCAATTTTTTCACTAACCACAAACCAGGGCCTCGATTTCTGGTCATCCATTACAAAAGCATTCAAAAATGGGTGTTTTTCCTGAAGCCTCCGCAATGCATAGCGCAAGTTCTCTATTTCAAAACTCCCTTTTAACTTTATAGGGATCACGGCATTAAAGGGCGCTTCCCCATTTCCATGAAGCATTCTTTCGGCAAATAGAAGCTTTCTTTTCATACAAATTCTTCTAATAACTGTACTGCTTTATCATTTCCACCGGCAGCAATAAATGTTTCTTTAATTCTCAAAGAGGCGTTTCTGTATACCGGATTTTCAAGCAACTCAAATACTGCCCTCTTCATATCCTCGATGCGTAACCGCTTATAGCGGATCTTGATCCCACAACCGGCATTTTCGATAAGTTTAGCGGTATGAAAATGATCATAGGCAATTGGAGTGATCAACATTGGCAATCCATTAATGAAGGTATCGTTAACGGTATTAAAACCACCATGACAAATCACAGCATCCATTTTTGGCATCAGCTCAGCCTGTGGTACAAAACCATTAACAATAAAATTATCAGGCCATTGCTCAAAAATATCTGGATTGGTGGCTGCCACTATAGTTACCGGGGCATCTGCAAAAGCTTCGATCAACTTACCAAAAAACTCTTTTCTTATGTCAACCAGCAAAGTTCCTAACGAAACAAATACTTTAGGAGTAGTTGTTTTTTCTAACCTCTCCCAATCAAAGTCAGCATGATTTGGCCGACCTTTAACAGGCCCAACAAATTTCATATGAGGCATGGAGTCCTGAGCTCCGGCAAACTCTTCAGAAGTAAAAACGATGTTCATTTTATGTGAGTGAATTACAATCTCTTCACCATACACACCAAATTCCCGCTGTAATCCTTTAATCAGGTTTTCCTGCCATTCAAATATTTTAGGTGCGCTGTTCGCCGTATCTCCCATCACATCCGGTGGCACCGGTGTAGTCGTAACACAAGGAATTCCTTTAATGTAAGCACATAATGCCCCCGCAAAAGTGATGCAATCGTTAATAATTACATCTGGCTTCCATTCATCAACATACCTACCCAGGCCTTTCATCATAATGCGGGCAATAGGAACGTAAGTTTCTTCAAGTGCCAGTTTCATTACCTCAGGTCCAGAACAAGCCGGGCCATCATCCTGTCTCTTTAATATTTTTTGAAGTTCTTCCTGATGTTCAACCAAATCATCATGCGGATAGATGTACTCACCACCCTCAGGAATATGAGAATCCGAAAGCGGTATAACACCAAGCCATTTCACCTCATGACCTTTAGCGATAAGACTGGCTCCTACACTTAACGTTGGGCTTATATGACCAAAAAAAGGTGGCACAACGAACAAAAACTTTGACATAATTCTCTTTTAATTATTTAATACCTCAACATATCTTACCGCGCTTAACTGTACAAGCAAATCAGCAGCAGTTTCCGTCCCTCCAGCCTCTTCAAAAGACAAGCTCATCTGTCGTGCTGCCTTACCGAAAGATTCATTATTTAAAATTTCCTCAACAGCTTCCTTAAGATGTTTTGATTTGAACCGATTGAAATTTAACCTCAACCCGGCACCCACTCTGACCACCCTTCCGGCAACGTGCGACTGGTCGTACGCAATAGGCACAACTACCATTGGCAAACCATTAGTTAAAGTTTCACATACTGTATTATGACCTCCGTGACAAACAACTGCATCGAGATAAGGTAGCAGCTCCAGCTGTGGAACATTGCGCTGAACGATAAAATTCCCGGGCCATTCATCAAATAACGAAGGTTCAGAAACAACCACAACAGTTAAAGGTTCTTCAGCAAAAGCTTCAATCACCTTAGCAAAAAAACTCTTCTTATGTTCGTGATCAAACGTAGTTCCTATACTTACCAATATTTTTGGTTGCGGGGTCCTCCGTTCCAATCCTTCCCAATCAAAAGGCGTTTGCCCTTCTCGCTTATGGATAACAGGACCTACAAACTGATAATTAGAAGGCAATTCCATTTCACCAAAAAAAGCTTTAGATGTCAACACCATTGTTAACAGGTCCGAGCAGGCAATAGCATTTTCACTTTCAACACCCAAATCCTTTTGAAGTGCCACAATTTGGTTTACCTCCCATTCATGGATCTTAGGTAGTTCATCCATCACCTTAATTGCAGCCGGTGCAGTAACAGAAGTTGCATAAGGAATATTTCTATTAACTGCAGCAATAGCTCCGGCAAACATCTGATGATCTGTAATTATCAGATCTGGCTTAAACTTATCCAACAAACCCACAATACCTTCGTAACTGTGTTTGTTCAAAGGGATCAAAACTTCCTCGTAAAGGAATTTGATGCTATCGATACCATAAACGATCTTCTTTGTAATGATGTCAAGATATTTCTCGCTGTCCTGTTTTTGCTGATCATTTTCATCATACTCAATAAGCAGTAACTGCCCCCCTTTAGGGAGGCGCAAAGCCAAAGATTTATCCAGACTAATCCAGGCCACTTCGTGACCGCGATGCAATAAAACAGCACCAATACTTAATGTTGGGTTAATATGCCCTGTTAAAGGCGGAACTATGAATACCAATTTAGCCATTGTTAAAAAATGTTTCCATGATATTTCCAATACTTACCGGCTCCTGAATAGGAATATTATGGTCGCCGTTAACCTCAAGCAATGCTGCTCCTCTTATCTTATTTTTCAATTTCTTACCCGCTCCCAGGCAATTTGAATTTGCACCATATAGCAGTAAAGTATCTTGCTGTATATCCGAAATCTCAGCAGCGCTAAAAAACTCCTTCTCAAGAATCATATCACTCTTTATACTGGTTTCGTGAAAAAGATACTCGTACATACGGTGGTTACGTTCCATCTGTCGCTTTCCCATTTTCACCTTCGTGGTATCTGTAAAATTGGTTACATAATGCTCCAGAAACTCCCTGCTGTAATCATCTATAATATCTCTCGTTTTATCATCATTAGGATCTGGGGCTTCTATAACAGCAAGTTTTTTTATCTTTCGGGGAAAGCGCGCAGCCATTTTTAAAGCAATAAGTCCCCCAAAACTATATCCGGCCAGGTGCACCTTATCAATCCCCAAACTATCCAGTAAATTCACCAGATCATCGGTCATACTATTAAGGTCGTAGCCATTTTCTATTCTTTCACTTAAGCCATGGCTTTTAAGATCATACATAACCACATGAAAGTGTTTCGCTAAAATGGGCGCAATATTAAAATAGTAAATAGAAAGGTTGCTAAACATCCCGTGAACAAGCAGCACCGTTTCCGCAGCCCCTTTATTCAGTTCCTGTATATGCACTCCTCTGTTATTTACTTCTATTATTGGCATTCTTCTATGTAGTTTACAATCGTTCCTAAATTCAGATTGATAAGCTGATCAAGATCCATGTTAGACAACCATCCTGTAAAGTCTATCTGCTCACCAAAGTGTGCCTTAATTTTTTCAGAAAAGGATACAATTTCAATACTATCCATCTCAAGGTCTTTAGTGAAAGAGCTTTCCATCGTGATATCCATTTCTTCCACAAACTCTTCTCCTATCACCTCTGTAATAAATTGTTTCATAAGATCAAAGATCTCGTTGCTGTTCAGTTTTGCTGTCGATACTACTGCGTCCATCCGATTATATAATTTTTATGTTTTATTGTTTTTATGAATATGTCGTGAATCCTTAATTCTTCTCCTCTGATCTCCTGTATAGTATATGCTTTTGGATTTCCCTGCAGGCCTTTCCCGAGGTATTTCCCGTAAGCCTCCTTTGCCACCCAAAAACGGGTTGCCCATTCCGCTTTGTCTTTATCTGCTAGCAGTACCTTCTCTTCCTCAGAGAAAACGAGATCAGCAAACCCTTCACTTCGCTCCTCAATCCGTTCAATGTCAATACCAACAGATCTATCGTATTGTGCAATTCCAACAGCATCAGTCCCTTTATGGGCAATAGAAACATGTATATCCTCAGTCATATTGCCATATGGGTAGGGCTTTCTGAATTCGTCTGATCTGATTTCAAAAGCAATCGGAAAGTAGGCTTCTTGTTTAGTCTTCTTCAGTAAATTTCGAACAGCATCTTTTACTGCAACTCTACTGATCATCCATTCTTTTCGCTTATTTGGCAATAATGAATTATGATGTTTTTTCTCATCCTGATTGAAATAGCGTTTTAAAATAAAGTCCCACGAAACCACCCTGCTGTAAGCGTTGTGAAACATGAACACTCCCGGGGCAATCTCTTCTGAAAGTCTGTTATTTAATGGCGACATAGAAACGCTCCACAACGCATCATCAATTTCAAGTCTTCTGTTTTGCCAGCCTGATATTACCGCCCAGATCTTATTATCCCGCTTCATCACAAAATCTGCGGTAGCAAATTCATCATTCAACTCCGTGAGCACACAAGTACATTCAAAACTTCCTTTCTGATCTTTAAAATCACCAAAGAACTCTATTTCCTGTATTTTAACAGGGAAAGCGATGCGATCTTTTGTAAGTGTAAGCTGCAGCCATAAACCAAACAGCTGTCCGGCATTATCTAAAAGAGAACCCTTGCCAGTATCACCTTCAATGATACCGGTAATGCCTTTTTCACCAACAGCAATTAATTTCTTTATACCCTGATAGCCGGGTCCATGAAACATATGTCCATCATATATCTGCTCAGTTGTTCTGTCGATGTTCAAAATCTTACCCACATCAAAACTCCTCAAAGGAGCATCAGCAAGATTAGCGGCCAGCAATACTTCTGCATTTGCAAAGCGCTCCAGATTCAGATATACCAACTGGTGATCTTTCCACTCGCCTGTAACTGTTTCTACAAATGGTTTTGCAACATTCATCCATTGGAACACCTTTATGTTCATGATCTTTTGCACCTGCTCTTCGGGCGACTGATCAACTGCAATTTCAGCGAACAGTTCAAAAATCATTGTCATTGGAATTACGGGATCCATATCATCTAGACAGTGCCATCCTTTGGGTTGTCTGAGCAATGAATGGTCTACCAGATACGGACAGTTTTCTAAACTAACATCCAGCTTTTTAGAAAATGGAACCCTCCGACCAGAGGCCCTCATAACCGGAGCGGGGGCGTTTGCAGTTTGATTAGCAGGAACTCCATTCTTAAATAACTGAAGTAATTCCGATTGAATATCAATCATCTCCTCAACATTCTCATTAAAAGCCTTCATTAGAGGATGTGAGGCAGCAGAGTCCTCCAGAACTGCCTCCCTCCGATATGCAGTCTTTTCTTGTTTTTGCGCCAGTGCTTTAATGCCTGCAATATTATTAATTATGGGTAAGCCAAGCTGAAGCACAATACCTTTTCTGGCAGCTACTTTTTTCTTATCATACCCCATGAATTGCATTCCGGCTTCCTTACCCTCAACAAACAATGCCGCTAGTACACGTTGCAACTGGGCAATACCAGAACGGATTGGTACGTTTGACGATACCGCACTATAATTTTTACCGCGTAAAGTATCATCAATAAAACCAATCAAACCACCCGATCCGATCTGCACAAACACCCTTGCACCTTCATTATAAAGTCGCTCAGTAAGTTCACGAAAGCGAACAGGCTTTATCAGGTGTTCTACACTTAACTGTCTTATTGCTTCAAAACCTTCCGGATAAAGCTCCAAAGTAGTTGCCGACCATAATGGGAACTTCGTTTTTCTAAACTGCATATCCTTCATGCCTTCCAGCATAACGTCCAGTTTATCTGCCACAAAAGGAGAATGGAATCCAGACTGAAAAGGAAGTATCTGATGAAAGATTTGCTTGGTCCTTAATATTGGCACCAGCTCATCAAGAGCCGTATTACTTCCGCAAAGAATAACCTGTTGCGGGCAATTATCATTTGAAAGATATAGTTGATCTATGTTTTCGATAATAGGCTGCAGCTTATCAATTCCACATCCTACGGCAATAAATTTGGAATCCTTTAACTCAAATGTTTCCGGGTTGAGGTAGTTAAGCAATTGCATTACCGATGATTCTTCTGCCAGCTCAGAAGATCTTGCCGCGAGCCATTCCCCTAAGCTATGTCCTGCATTCATATCAGGCAGTACACCTAATTGCTTAATGGCCGTATCAAGAATGCTGCTTTTCTCCAGAATTTTCAAAGCTTCATCTAATAAACCACCAGCTGTCGATACCTCCTTATGTGCAATATTGAAATGCTCAGCAACACTAAGTACCTCTCCACCTGCCAAACCATCAAGGCCTGGAAACACAAAAGCTACTTTCCCACCCTTGCTTAAAAGAGGCTCATTATTATACCATATATCTTGTTTATTGCGCCATGGAATATTTTTCCCCGCAATTTTAAGCGCTTTCTTTATTCGCTCGGGAGTTGGATCAAACACCGCAATGCGATATTTGCCTTCACCAGGATCTTTGTCATTGGTTTCCAAAGCATCCAACAAAGCTTCGTGGCTGTGGCGCGCTATTAACAATACCTGATCTGTCTGTGTACTCTTTAAAACAGAAGCAGGCTCCGGCTTATTAGCTTCATAACCTTCAAGTACCACATGTGCATTTATGCCTCCAAAACCAAAGGCATTTACACCCGCAATCCTTGGTAAACCTGAAGTTTCCCAATTCTGCGCATCTTGCACAGCACTAAATCTCGTTTCTTTTAATTGCGCTAGAGGAACATCACAATGCAATGTCGGCGGAATAATACCATGATACAATGCTAATGATGTCTTTATCAGTCCTGCAATACCCGAAGCAGGCATGGCATGACCGATATTAGATTTTACCGTTCCAATACCTGCCTTTGGCAATGAATTATCACTACCAAAAAATTGCAATAAAGTCTCTATCTCAGTTTTATCACCCAATGGCGTACCGGTACCATGAGCTTCAATGTATCCTATATCTTTTAAATCAACACCAGCATTTTCCCAGGCCTGGGCAATCGCTTTGATTTGTCCTTTTACCGAAGGGCTCATTACACTCGTGCCACTTCCATCACTACTAACACCAATACCTTTTAATACGGAATAAATTCTGTCGCCATCAGCAATTGCATCTTCAAGGCATTTTAACACTACAAACCCACAACCTTCTCCAATAAGTAATCCGTCGGCTCCCTCATCAAAAGGAGCAATCTTTCCTTTTCTGGATAAAGCACCCAGTTGAGTAAAAATACTCCAGAACGCAGCATTCTGGCCAACATGAACACCCCCTGCAATAACCATATTACAACGCTTACTATTCAACTCCTGCACCGCATGATCAATGGCAATAAGAGAGCTCGCACAGGCCGCATCTAAAGTATAAGCCACCCCGCCAAGATTTAACCTGTTGGCAACTAAAGAAGCCACAAGATTAGGAATAAGCCCCATTGCAGTATCAGCGCCAAAACGACCTTTACGAACCTGAAACTCTTTCTTTACCTTATCTATTTCTTCTTCACCCAAATGAGGTAAAAGATCTTTTAAAACACTGGCAATCTGCTCGCCTGTTCTCACTATTTCTATGGCGCGGGTAGCTCCCGGCCCGGCATAATTCCCTTTACCGATAATGATGCCCGTTTTATCAAGCGAAACATTCTTTTCAAACACCCCTGCATCTTCCAATGCTTTCTGAACCAGGTTAAGTGTTAACAAATGATCAGGTTCTGTACCTTCAACAGCTAATGGTAATATCCCAAAACCGGCAGGATCAAACTCCACTTCAGGGATAAAACCTCCACGGTTACAATAAAAACGATCGACTCCAGCAGAACCCTTTTCAAAATGTACCTGATCAATTCTATTGGCAGGAACAATCTGTGTAGAATCTACCTTGTTAATTATATTTTGCCAGAATGTCTCCACATCACCCGCACCGGGAAAAATGCAAGACATTCCTACTACAGCTACATCCGTTTTTTTCATAACGTCCCCTGGCTACCAGTTACTTCCTGCCATGATGAGTACCTGACTCTCATTTCCGTATTTAACTTCATTTACAAAGGTTTCCATACCATCCTGCAAGGGTATCATCGAAATTCCTCTGCGTTCATATTCTTTTTCCAGCGTAGACGAAACCATTCCCGCGCCTTTCCAGGGCCCCCAGTTTATCGCCATCACCTTACCATTTATCTTGGCTTTTAATGCCCAGGCGTACCTGTCCATTACGCTATTTGCTGCCGCATAATCTGTTTGTCCACGGTTTCCGTAAACCGAAGCTATGCTCGAGAAGAAGATTACGAATTGCGTTTCTGGTCTTAGCTGCTCTGCAAGCACACGTAAAGGAGTTACCTTGGTTTCAAAAACCCGTCTAAAAGATTCCACCGTTTTACCATGGAACAATTTATCCTCCAGCAAGCCTGCGCCATGAACCACCCCATCTATCCTTCCGTATTCTTCATAAACCTGACCAATAAATTTGCTTAAGCCTTCTTCGTCACGCAGATCAAGTGATGCATATGATACTATAGACCCTTCTGATTCAAGTGAGCCGATAGTTTCCAGAATCTGGTTGTTTTTATAGATTTTGTTTGTTTCCTGCTCTATTTCTAACGGTTTTTTAAGATTACCCTGTTTGATTAGATAAGCTCTGATCTCTTCTTTGGTTTTCATAAAAGTAAACTGGTCCAATCCATTGGCTCTGGGATCAGGAGAACGGCCAACTAAAATATATCTGCAAGGATAATCCTTTGCAAAATGTGTCATCAGCTTAGCGGTAATACCCTGGGCTCCGCCAAGAACCAGCACCACCGCTTCTTTATCCAGCTGAATATGGGAATCAGCCAATCCGGTTACCAGCTGCGAAGGAATAAGCTCAAGCGTTTGTCTGTTAATGCCATCATATATAACCTCAGAAGGCTCATCCGGATTCAGGATCTCATTCAAGGTGATTTTAGCAATTTCTGATGCTGCAGATTTTGTGGTTAAACTTACAACCCTGCATTTGGTATTTTCATATTCCTTATCTAAACTTTTAAACAAGCCTGAGTATCCCTGAAAGTGCCTTAACATGGCCGCATCAGATTCATTATCCATATAACCCTTGGTATCCGAAATTAGATATACCCATTTCATCTCCTCAAAATCCAGCTCCTTTATCATTGCAATATTGTCAATAATGGTAGCCTTATCTGGCGTACTGAACATGTTCAGCATGATCAAACCTTTATAACCTTTTAAACTATCTTTAGCAGAAACAACATCTACAATTGCTCCCTGAGCCTCAAATAGTTCTTTAATGGCCATGGCCTGCAAACCAGCATCGTCAGTTACCGCAAAACGAACTCCTTTTAATGATGAGGTATCTTTATTTAAAAGTTCCGAAGGGGTAAGCTCAAACCGAAGTCTTGACAATGACTCACCATAATTATCATTTACTGCGCTCTCTTCAATAATCTTTTTAGCCTCAGCAACGGTTTCGGTACCTTCAGATTCTATCTCCGAAATCCAATTTACCAGACCATTAAGCGTCTTAATCGCAGCAAGTTTTTCCATTAGATCATCGCCACTTTCCTCACCTTTACTAAAACCGATCTTTACCTTCAACTCGCCAATAATTTCCATGCGTTTAATTGAATCTATACTTAGATCCGCTTCGAGATCAAGATCCATCCCCAGCATATCCTGCGGATAACCGGTCTTATCACTTACAACTGAAAGAATTGCAGATTTAATATCTGCAAGCGTAAATTTCACACCAGTCACTTCCTCTGTAACCGGAACAGCCGAAGCAGTATTTTCATTGATCCAGTTTACCAAACCACTTAATGTTTTAATACCTGCAAGCTGCTCCATAAAAGCATCTTCATTTTTATCTGCATTACTAAAACCACCCAGTTCAGTGCGCAAGGAACCTATAATCTCCATACGTTTAATAGAATCAATACTTAAATCAGCCTCTAAGTCCATTTCCATCCCAAGCATCTCCTGAGGGTAACCAGTTTTATCACTTACAATACTCATTAAAACCGCTTTAACATCAACTTTTAATGCTACAGGTTTTACAACGGTCGCCACTGGCTGAATCTCGGACACAGGTTGCCTGGTTGCAATCTGTACCGATGGCGCTGATTGCGTTACAACCGGTGCAGGAACATACATTTGCTGAGGCATTTGCATATTTGGCGATTGCTGAGCTAAAAACGTTAACATCACATCACGTTGTGCCTGAATCATCATTTTCATACTGTTCAGGTATTCCTGCATCATTTGTTCTGCCCCATTCGATGGGTTATTTATATATTCTGTTTTCACTTCTGTTCCTTTTAGTTTAAGTGGTTGCATTATCGGCAAAGCCCCGTTTGCAGGTAGTTTCCCTACCGATGGAATTGCATGCTGCCCATTTACATACCAAACTGTTTTACTCTTCTTGTACTGCTCTGGTTCATCCAGGTTTAAATGCCTGCCATTACGGCCTTCAAACAATTTCTCCAATTTAACATCACGCCCTGTGGCTATGTAAGTCGCAATTGTACAAAGCAAATGTGTTATCTTATTGTGGCTATTGTCCTCTGCATAAAGTAGCAACTCATCTCTGCCTAAGCATGCTTTCGCTAGAGCTGTTAATACTTTTCCAGGTCCAACTTCAATAAAGATTCTTGCTCCGTCCTGGTACCATCTGTTTACCTGTTCTACAAATTTCACAGGTTTTCA
>NZ_JBFTIZ010000092.1:0-13168 GCF_056395165.1 Pedobacter sp. 10L46_2 | reverse complement strand
ATCTACAAGTACGCGCAGGCCTATTCCTAAAAGCAATAGCAGCAGTACAGAAGGTAATTTAGTTTTACTGGCAACAAGGTCAAATAAATAAGAGAAGATGACCAGGCCGCTTAAAATAATCAGTGTAGTGTACGTCGTCATTTTTCCTATTTATTTAATAACAGCATTCCTGCTGTTATTGTTTACTCCTTAAAAAAAAGGGCTTTCAACTCAATAGCGTCATTTGGCAACATCTTTCCACTCAATATCAACCGCAATTGTCTTCTTCTTAAAGCCCCGGCAAATAATTCGATTTCTTCCTCAGTCTCAGGTTTCAATTCCGGAACAGGAATAGTTCTTCCACTTTGGTCAACCGCTACAAAAGTRTAGTAAGCCTCATTTGATTTTACCCTGCTTCCCGAAGGAATATTTTCTGCCCAAACATCCAGTCTTACCTCAACAGAAGTATTAAATGAGCGTGTAACCTTAGCCTCAATCGTAATTACATCCCCAAGTTTTATAGGCTGTTTAAATGATACATTATCTACAGAAGCTGTAACCACAATTCTATTGCAATGTTTTTGAGCCGATATTGCAGCAGCAATATCCATCCAATGCAATAATCTGCCCCCCATTAAGTTATTAAGCGTGTTGGTATCGTTGGGCAATACCAACTCATTCATTATGGTGAAGGAATCCTTCGGACTTTTTACTTTTGTACTCATCTCAGGCAAAAGTAAACAAAATTCAACATAATCACTTTTACGAGATAAAAGGAGTCAACTAGCTTTGGGTTTCTTGATGATTTTGTATCTTAGTTGTACGGCATGAAAAATCAAACGCTGATACAATATTTTCACTGGTATTATCAAGAAGACGTTAAGCTATGGATTAGGGTTGCCGAAGAGGTGCCAACATTTGTTGAACTCGGAATTACAGGCCTTTGGCTACCGCCAGCTTATAAAGCAACCTCAGGAGATATTTCTGTAGGTTACGATTCCTACGATCTTTTCGATCTTGGCGAGTTTGATCAAAAAGATTGTGTAGCTACCAAATACGGAACTAAAGAAGAATACTTAAGTGCAATTAATGCACTAAAAGCAAGCGGCATAGCAACTATTGCCGATGTGGTGCTTAATCATAAGGCCGGTGGAGATGAGCTGGAAAAGATAAAAGTGCGGAAAGTAAACGACCTGAATCGTAAAGAGTTTATTTCGCCTGTTATAGAAATTGAAGCATGGACTAAATTTACATTTCCAGGCCGAAAAGGTAAATATTCAAGTTTTATCTGGGATTACCATTGTTTCAGCGGGCTCGATTTTGCCGCTAACCTGCAAGAAGGAGGGATTTTTTCAATTCAGAACGAATTTGGAGAGGGTTGGGAAGATGTTCCTTCCAAAGAACACGGCAATTACGACTACCTGATGTTTAACGATATAGAATCAAGAAATCCCGCCGTGAGGCAAGAACTGAAGGAATGGGGCGAGTGGTACTATAACACCTGTGGAATGGATGGTTTTAGAATGGACGCCGTCAAACACATCTCCCATAAATTTTTAAATGAATGGATTGACCATATGAAGAGTACTTTTAAAAGGGAATTCTTTATAGTAGGTGAGAACTGGGTGGTTGATAATGTAGAAGAACTTAAATCTTACATTGAACTTACCGAAGGCCGCATGAAGCTCTTCGATTCGGTATTGCATCAAAATTTATATGTTGCCAGTCAGCAGCGGGAAGCATACGACCTCAGTAATATTTTTGAAGGAACACTTACGTTGATAAATCCATACTTATCAATCACATTTGTTGATAACCACGATTCGCAGCCTTTGCAGGCATTGGAATCATTTGTTGCCCCGTGGTTCCGTCCTTTGGCATATGCACTTATTCTTTTACGTGAGCAGGGCATGCCTTGCTTATTCTATCCCGATCTTTACGGCAGCGCATATAAAGATAAAGACCACAATGGAAACGAAGTAGAAATAGAGCTTTCTGCGGTGTTCGAATTACCAAAGCTGTGTACGGTTCGTAAAGATCTTTCTTATGGTGTTCAGCGCGATTATCTGGATCATCAAAATTGCATAGGGTGGACAAGGGCAGGCGAAGATGAAAATCCAGGTTCTGGTATTGCGGTGCTTATGAGTAACAGTGGTGCAGGAATTAAAAACATGGAAATGGGTGTTAAACACGCCAATAAAACCTTTACAGATGCACTTGGTAACATAACTGAAGAAGTGGTAGTAAATGAAGAGGGATGGGCAGCATTTCTATGTGCCCAGAAAAGTGTTTCAGTTTGGGTGTTAAAAACTGATTAACGCTTTACGTTGCCAACATTGGAATATCCAATTAATTCTTCCCAACGCATACCCGGTTTTTTATAATAGGCAAATACCTGGTACGTATTTAAAGTTTCAAAGAATGAACCTTCAAAAATTGCCTGGTCAATTTTTCCAGTATCCTTGTTTAACCAAACATATTTATAATCATAAAGCCCTTGTTTAAGCAATATGTTTCCGTAAAAACGTTTACGCGAAGATTCAAAGTTAAGCTTACTGGCCTCGTTTAAAACATAATTGTTAAACCTGCCAACAACATAAGCGTCTCCATTAGGAGTAGGGGGTACCGCATTTAAGGTAAACATCACATTCGCGTAATCACCTTCTGTTGGATCATCGCTGCCTTCTTTGTTTCTGATAAAGAAACTACCATTCTCATCAACCAGGTTGCTGTATTTCGCCTTGCTGGTATTGATGTCCGGAAAAAGCACCACGCTTGTGGTTGTATCCTTTATAATTTCCTGCACATTATCGCCTTTATACCGTAAGCTACGGATATCAAACTTTCTGAACTCATTACCTGCCGGGAAATCGTTGCTGTTTACCTCGTTATAAACCAATGTGCCAGGCTTAATAAAGTTCGGTTTTGTATTTATAATTGCCGTCTGCGGATTTCCATTCTGCATCACTATCGCTTTCAAATCCGTATAGGGATTCTGAATAGGCATTTGATGTAAAATAGTAAAGTTGACCTTCTGGTTGCTAAAACGCAGCGATACCTGTGAACTGGCCACTACATCTACGCCAATATTTACCACATTATCTACCACATAAAACTGCTGAGAAATAACCGGTTTTTGCTGGTTACCTTCTTCATACACCTTTAAAATATAGTTGCCCGAAATTTTAGGCCTGATCTGAGTATTCGGTAAAGTCAGTTGGTAATGTGTGTACTTTTGGATAGTTCCAAATGAGTATTTATACTCGGTTATCCTATCCTCACTTAAGCTTTCCAGATAATCTATGGTCGATAAGCGGGATGATTTCCAATCTGAAGTGCAATGTTCAACCGTATACCAGTAATTTTTGCTTCCGGCATTAAGGTCGTCAAATGAAAACACCAATCGTTCATTTGATTTCAGAGCAATTACAGGCAGAGATTGTTCTTGTTGCGAGTTGTAACATTGTACCGTCTTTATTGTAGGTTGGTACACCTTGTTTTCATATACAAATTGCTGATTTTGTGCAACAGCAATTTGTATACTTAACAACAGCAAAAAAAATAATCCTGCAGGTTTTATCATTTACYTTCTAGTTCCATTATTTCAGAAGCGAGGTCTTCCCAGGTATTTTGGGCAGTATCCAACTTATGCTTGGCAGCTAAATATTTTTTATTTGTTTCAGCAAGTTTACCTGCATCCGAATAAATTGCTTCATCAGCAATCTCGGCTTCTATAGACTTAACATCCGATTCAAAAGTTGCAATCTCAACCTCAATTTTTTTCAGTTGATCATTTAGCTTTTTAAGCTGTTGCAAACTGTTTGGAGTAGCAGGTTGTTTTTCTTCTAAGGCCTTTTTAACTTCTTTTACCTCTTTATCAGGTCTTACAGGAACACTGGAAGGTTTTGCAGGAGGTCTTTTGCTATTCCATTCTTCGTATTCAGCATATGTTCCCGGATATTCTTTAATGTCCTTGTCTTCTATGAACCAAATTTTATTAGCAACATTATCTAAGAAATACCTATCGTGAGATACCGCAATAAAAGTACCTTCATATTGCTGTAATGCCTGAATCAGGATGTTTACAGATTGTATGTCAAGGTGGTTGGTCGGCTCATCCAGGATCAGGAAGTTAGAGTCAGTTGTTAGCGATTTAGCTAAAGCAACCCTTGATTTTTCACCTCCCGACAATACAYGGATCTTTTTGAAAACATCATCACCGGTGAAAAGAAAACATCCTAATATACCACGCAATTCCGTGTCGGTATGTTTAGGTGCAAAGGCCTGCAATTCTTCAAGAATGGTGTTCTCAAGGTGTAACGACTCCAATTGATGCTGAGCAAAAAATGTAGTAGTAACATTATGACCTGTTTCGCATTTACCTGTAAAGCCTTCGGCACCTGCTATAATTCTAAGCAAGGTCGATTTACCCTTACCGTTAGCACCAATCAAAGCAATTTTATCGCCTTTTTCAATCACGCCTTCTGCATTTTCAAGAATCTCTACATTAGGGTAGCTTTTTGTGGCGCCTTCAATTCTGATTACATGACGGCCAGATGGTTTAGAGAATTTAAACTGGAAGTTTACAGTAGGATTGTCATCATCCACGTCTTCCACACGCTCCATTCTATCCAAGGCTTTCATCCTCGACTGAGCCATTTTAGCTTTAGAAGCTTTTGCTTTAAAACGTTCAATTAAACGCTCTTCCTGCTTAATTTTAGCTTGTTGATTTTTAAATTCTCCTTTTTGAATTTCACCGCGCAGTGCTTTTTCTTCAAGGTAGAAACTGTAATTACCGGCATAAGAAGTTAGTTTTCCTTTGCGCGATTCAACAGTTTTGTTTACTACCTTATCCAGGAAATACCTATCGTGAGAAACAATTACAATAGCACCTTCAAAGGTACCAAGATAAGTTTCTAACCATTTAATAGACGGTAAATCCATGTGGTTGGTAGGCTCATCAAGTAATAAAATATCAGGTGTTTGCAATAGAATTTTGGCAAGCATAACGCGCATGCGCCAACCTCCCGAAAAGGTATTTAGCGGTCTTAACTGATCCTGGGTACTAAAACCCAAACCAGCTAAAATCTCATTAGCTCTATATTCTATATTGTATCCATCTAAAGCTTCAAATTCCTGTTGCTTATCGCTCAGTTTATTTAAAACCTCTTCAGAATAATCTGTTTCTATTTTTTTAAGTAATACCTCAATCTCATCGTGCAATTGGTTCTGGCGTTCAAAAGCCTCCATTGCAACGTGTAATATACTATGGTGAGAATCGTAAGAAAGTAAATCCTGGTTTAAGTAACCTATTTTTAAGTCTTTAGACATAGAAATAGTACCCGAAGAAGGAGCATACTCACCTACTATTATTTTTAAAAGTGTAGATTTTCCTGTTCCATTGGCACCAATTAGCCCAACGCGGTCGCCCGGTTTAATGTGCCAGTTTGCCTCATCATATAAGGCTCTGGAGCCTATCAGGAATGTTAAGTCGTTTATCGAAATCATGTGGCTGCAAAAATACAAACAAATTCCTATCTTCGTCCCATGTACCGTTTAATTAAGCCTATATTTTTTCAATTTGACCCCGAAAAAGTGCATTATTTCGTCGTTAAGCGACTGAAATGGTTTCATGAACACTTTCCGCTTGGCGAAACTATCCTCAGAGGAAGCTTTGATGTGAACATTAAAGGTCTTGAACGCGAAGTTTTTGGTATCAAATTTAAGAATCCTGTAGGCTTAGCCGCCGGCTTCGATAAAAACGGTGAGTACATAGAGGCACTAAGTGATCTTGGGTTTGGATTTATTGAGGTAGGTACTGTAACTCCATTGCCGCAGCCTGGTAACGATAAGCCAAGGATGTTCCGCCTGGAAGATGATAGCGCAATTATCAACCGAATGGGTTTTAACAACAAAGGTGTAGATACACTTGCTGAAAGGCTAAGGCTGTTAAAAAGTAAAAATAGCGATATTGTTGTAGGTGGTAACATTGGTAAAAATAAAAATACCCCAAATGAGGATGCATTAAGTGATTACATAAAATGCTTTGACCGCTTATTTGACGTAGTCGATTATTTTGTAGTAAACGTAAGCTCTCCAAATACTCCGGGATTAAGGGCTTTACAAGAAAAAGAACCATTGATGGAGCTGTTAAATACTTTACAGCAACGCAATAATAAGAATAACATCAGCAGGCCAATTCTGCTTAAAATAGCACCCGATCTTACCAATGAACAATTGGACGATATTGTTGAAATTGTAATGACTACAGGTATCGCGGGAGTAATTGCTACCAACACAACTATAGATAGAAGTAGCCTGCAAAGTCCGGAGCCGCTTAAGAGCGAAATGGGTGGTTTAAGTGGTAAGCCACTAACACATCGTTCTGTTGAGGTGGTTAGGTATTTATCTACCAAGTCAAACAAAGCATTTCCAATAATTGGCGTAGGTGGGATTCATTCTCCTAAAGATGCACGGGATATGCTTGATGCAGGTGCTTCATTAGTTCAACTGTATACCGGTTTCATTTACGAAGGCCCAGGGCTAATCAAAAGGATTTGTAAAGAGCTGTTAAGATAATCCCTTCTCCGGTTTTTGTGCGATCCTAAAACGACATAGGCATGCCTTGTTAATGATAAAGGTCGTTCAGAGTCTTTTCAAAGTCGTTAAGAGTCGTCTGAAAGTCGTTTAAAAAATGAGCATAAAAAAAGCATCCCTGTTTTTCAGAGATGCTCTAATTTCTTTTTAGAAAAGAAACTTATGCTTTAGCAGTAAGTTTTAATAAGACCGCGTTGTTTTTAGCTAACTGATCTGTTGTAGATTGACGTGAACGGCTACCCAATTCGATGTTAGTAGCAAGTTTTAAGTTTTTCACATCTAATTTTGCGAAAGTTTTATTTCTTCTGTCTTTTCTTTTTAATCTGGTAACTGCCATGTTAATCTTTTTTTATTTATTATAAATCTTGAGGTCGAGAGCGGATTCGAACCGCTGTAGGAGGTTTTGCAGACCTCTGCCTAGCCACTCGGCCACTCGACCCTACTGAAATTCAGGCTGCAAAAATAGTAAATAATACTTATTATGCAATTTATTTCTGCAAATTTCTATTAATATCTGCACAAAGAATTGCTGCCGATATTGCAACGTTCAATGACTCAGCCTCTCCAACCCTTGGTATTGTTACCGGATTGGTAATTAAATTTATGATTTCGGGTGTTATCCCTTGTCCTTCATTACCCAAAATCACGATGCCTTCATTTCCCCATTTTGTTTCATAAATACTCGTTCCATTAAGAACTGCACCAAAAATAGGTACTTTAATATCTTTTAAAAATCCAGAAAGTTCTTCGTAATAAACATTTACCCTGCTCAAAGATCCCATTGTAGCCTGTACTGTTTTTGGGTTATAAATTTCAACGGTGTTGTTAGAACATATAATCTGTTTAAACCCAAACCAATCGGCTGTGCGAATAATAGTACCCAGATTACCCGGATCCTGAACTCCATCAAGCACCAAAGAAAATGATCCTTTTAGACTACTTATATCAAAACTGCGGCTTTTAGGGATGTGTACAAGAGCCAGTACACCTTGCGGAGTTTGTAAAGTACTAATCTTATCCAGTTCGGCGTTGTTTATTTCAAATAACTTTATATTTGCAGGCAAATTGGGCAGTAAAGACTGATATTGAGCCAGATAATAAATGCTATGTATTTGGTATGAAGATTGAATAAACTCTACAATAGATTTTATACCTTCAATAATAAATATCCCATTTTCTTTACGGTACTTTTTTTGATGTAACGATTTTATAAACCCTATCTGAGATTTTGAAAGCATACTATAATAATAAAAGGAATGTCCATTTTCATGCAATATTACTATTTATTCTGGTTTTTGTTACGGGATGCTCCTCAACAAAATATATTGCGGACTACCAATCTATTGTTAAAAATGTAGAAATTGACAGCATAGATAAAGCTTTTGAGGAAGAAGCACTCAATTATATTCAAAAAGATATCAGGCCCACATCTACAATTGGTATCAATGTTATTATTTATAACATGTTCAATACTAAAGATGGCCGTTATAAAACTTCCAATATAAAACCGCTTGGTACGCCTCCTCCAATTCTTGATAGTGCATTGGTAGAGATCTCCCGCGGTCAAATTGAAAGATTTCTGATGAGCAAAGGGTATTTTATGGCGAAAGTAAAATCAGAGATAAAGGTTAAAAAGAAACGTGCTGATGTTTTTTTTAAGGCAAGTCCGGGGCCTGTTTTTCATGTCAATAAAATAAAGTATGAAATCGCTGATGAACTTGTTAATAAATTCTACATGGAAAGTAGGGCCGCTGAAACTTTTCTGAAAGAGGGGATGAGGTATGATGATGATTCTTTAGCCCACGAACGTGATCGAATCTATACTGTGATGAAGGAGAAGGGCTATTTCGATTTCGCGAGGCCATACGTAAAATACGAGGTCGATTCGAACTTAAATTCCAGCAAGGCTAATGTTACTCTGATTATAGATAACCCTCAGGATAAACCCAAGCATGAGCAGTTTTATATTGGTGAGACCAACGTAATTATTGCCCCAAATGCAGATGGTTTTCCTGATACGCTTAACATGAACGATAAGGTTTTTAGGGGTTTAAGGTATACCGACCTCTCTAAAAAGTTTCGGAGGAATCCTATAGTACGGTATAACTTTCTTCATCAGGGCGAGATTTATAATATCTACAATGAGAACCTTACCTATGATCGTATGTATGAGCTTAACGTTTTTAAAAATGTTAAGATAGATTATAACAGGCCAAAAGACAGTGTCAATAAAGTGTTCCCGGTTATCCAGTTAATTCCTCAAAAAATAATGAGCAACCGGGTAGAGGGGGAGGTGCCTTTTAATGCCGGTACTGTTGGTTTTACTTTATCAAATACGTATACAAACAACAACATGTTCCGCGGGGCCGAACGATTTGAATTTCAGGTTAAAGGAGGACTGCAATCCAGAATTGGGCAGGGGAATTCAATATTCAAGGATATTTATCAGCGCGATTTTTCAATTAGTGCTAATCTGACCGTTCCCAGATTAATGTTGCCGTTTATTACTGCCAGACCGGGCAGAAGAGGTGGTATGCCACATACCATATTCTCTACCAGTTACGTATATGCACAGCAAAAAAGTTTTTTTGAACGCCATGTATTTCTTAGTTCGCTAACTTACGAATTTGTAGAATCGAAATCTAAATACCATTCTGTGACCCCTTTAAACTTTGAGTATAGATTTGGAGGACTTCTTTTTGATGCTGAAGATCCAAATAATAAAGGAGAGTTACTTAAGAATTTTTATAATCTTTTATTGTTAGACAGAAGAGATATCACCCTTGGTATCAAATACACATATTCCCTAAATGCCGATAAACTGCTGACAAATGAAAGCTTTATTTATTTTAGGGGAAGCATGGATTTAGCTGGTAACATGTTACAACTGGCAACAAGTCTTACTGGTAATAAAGCTAATCTGAAAGATAGTGTATATGCTACAATATTTGGATTGCCGTTTAACCAATATATGCGGCCGGAGATAGATTTGCGCTGGTATAAAAACCTTGGGGGAGAGAAACAGTTTGTTGCCCGTTTAAACAGCGGAATTGGCTATGCTTATGGTAACTCTAATTCGGTCCCGTTCGAGAAATTGTTCTTCGCAGGAGGTTCAAGCGGCATTAGGGCCTGGCAGGCCAGAACCCTGGGGCCTGGAAATTATGATAGGGGAAAGGCGCTTGATACTGATACCTTAAGAAGAGCATTATATGGCCTTGATCAGCTTGGCGAGCTGCATATTGAGGCGAATTTAGAATACAGATATAAACTCTTGAATAAGTTTTTTGGAGCCAAATTGAAAGGTGCTGTGTTTTTAGATGCCGGTAACGTATGGAATGTGACCAGAACCGGTACGCCATCTACCTATTTTGATTTCAAAAAACTGGGCAGTCAAATTGCCCTGGGCACTGGTATGGGTTTCAGGTACGATGTGCAGTACTTTGTATTTAGGTTTGATGTGGGTTTAAAACTTAAAGACCCACAGTTTGAAGGTTCCGATCAATGGATGTTCAAACGATTCTTTACTGGAAATAAGAAGTTTAAAGACGATTATTACCTTACCCATAGTCCGGAAAGGTATCGCTTTGTGCAATACAATTTTGGTATAGGAATGCCTTTTTAAGCGCTCTGCTTAAAACATTCGCTTTAAGCCATCAAATATAGTCTCGAAGAAAGTAGACAGGTTTAAACCGTTGCTGTGATTAAAGTAGATGAATATTAAAAGGATAATCACTGCAGCTATAATGAACTTCCTAAATGCAAAAGCCAAAAAGATGATCAGTGCAGGGAATAATATTAACCACATACTGTTGATCACATACGGAGTTAAGGTGCCGTCCTTTTTATGAACATATAAAAGTTTGCTGTGGGTGCCAGTATCGTTCTGATGTTTTATATATACAAAGGCCGACCGTTCCAATTGTAATGGCAGCACACCAACACCTCCATTAAATTTAATAGGCTGGGTAAAACCGCTTACACTAAAAGTGTAAGTGCCATTAATCTTTTCTATAGGTATATCTAAAGAATCAGCTGCTATAATGGCAAGCTTGCTGTTTTTGAGCAGGCTCTCTTTAACTATAAAATTATTGATGTCTGCATTTTGAGCAAAGCCGGAAACACACATTACCAACAGCAATATCAACAAATATATTCTTCTCATTCTATAGATCGTTTATTGTAAATCAGATACCCCAAATGTAGTAAAACCCCGTTTCTTTTTATCGGGTCGTCATATAAATTGTAACTAAAACTTATAGGCCCAACCGGGGTATGGTACACCAGCCCTGCAGTTGCCGCATACTGCCATTTGGTAAGCGGTTTCATACGGTCTATTCCCTGGAAGCCTACCTTCTCAAACTTCTGATATGGCAAAAACACATAACCTTCAACTCTTAAGTCAAGATTTCTTTTAATGCTGTATACGTTTTTAATTCCTCCTGCAAAGTAACTGGTGGCCCTAAAGTTTTCTAAAAATACAGATCTGCTGTCTTGCAATGGATAAAATGCAGGCGAAGCAAGTATAGTAGAGTAGTAGTTAGAAAATAAAGGCTGGTTTGAAATTACAGCTTCGAGTAGGTATCCTAAAGAATATTTATGTTTTGCGAGGAAGTAATTTTCATCGCTAACCTTTAAATTGAACCATTGCCGGTATTTTCTGTTTACTTCAGTTTTGCTTGCCACAAGTTCCGCAGATTCTGTTAAACCGTCGGTAATGTTGCCGGGTGTGTAGCTCTCTCTCCCTGCAAAATAATTCAGACTTAACAGGAAATTACGGCCCTTATTGGCGTATTGCTTGCGATTAAAGGTGTACTGTTCAAAAGCAAAGGTAGATCTGGAAGCATTGAACACAGTTTTGTCTAATTTATTCCCAATCTCAAAGGTGTTATTCGGACTATAGCCATCGTAATTGTTAATAAAGGCAGTATTCAGTGTTACCTTGGTATTCCGGTTTAGCGGAAAACCGATCTTTAAATCTATTTTTCTATCTGTCTGCTCAATATATGTAGGATGAGGGTTTTCAATAAAAATAGAACTGGTTTTATAGTAGTCAAAGTGATTATAGGTCATTTCCATAGCAAGGAATAATGGTAAACGAGAAGGATAATCTATCCTTCCATTTACTTGTATAGATTCGTAAAACCGCCCCGAATATAAGTTAGTGCCAAAAGTATACGATTTCTGGTTTAGGTAGTTGTACTGCATTCCAAGAAATACATTACTGATTGGTCGGGTGGATATGTTCCCCCCAAAGTCAATTTTAAAGCTTTTTTGTGGTTTGGCTACAATTTCGAAATTATAACTGTCCGACACCGGGTTGTACGTTATCTTGGGGTAAATGGTTTCAAAGGTTTCATCTGCTACAAGTTTGTAATAGCCTTGCTTAATATCATCAAGGTCAAAGGTGTTTTGATCTCTTTTGAAAAGACGCTCGATGTATTTTTTTTGCTGAGCATTTACTCCGGATACGGTTACGCCGCTAAAAAGCAGGTTGGGTTTTTTATTGTTGAACTGAGTTCTTTTAATCATCAGATCTCCTG
Organism: Pedobacter sp. 10L46_2; assembly: GCF_056395165.1. Classification (NCBI taxonomy): domain Bacteria; kingdom Pseudomonadati; phylum Bacteroidota; class Sphingobacteriia; order Sphingobacteriales; family Sphingobacteriaceae; genus Pedobacter; species Pedobacter sp. 10L46_2. The sequence continues at coordinate 1,052 of NZ_JBFTIZ010000092.1, read as the reverse complement.
TGGTTATGCGTCTGCTTATCTTTTTCTTGATCTGGTCCATATCGGCAATGGTTGCATCATAGCCTTGTTTTATCAGTTCCTCTACCGGGTTGAAATTGGTTGAAGTATACCCCCTTAGGTTTGGCTGGATATAAATACCATTTGGGCCAATAAGGGTAGAGTCTGATTTAGAAAGAAACATAAAAACCATTAGGCGGTTCATTAACCGCTCATCATTGTTTTTAGGGTATTCATTGAAGTTTTTTGAAGATACATTTGAGCCAATAATTACATCAGGATTAAAAGTATCTCTCATTACATCGGCCGGAAAATTATTATACAGACCGCCATCAAAAACGTACTTGTCGTCTAATTTTATAGGTCGGTAAATCAAAGGGACAGTCATGGTTGCTCTAACGGCATCGGCTAAACTGCCTTTTTTTACGGTTATGCTATTTTGCGACAACACATCAGATACCATGCAGCGGTAAGGGACAAACAGATTGTCGAAATTATCTTTTGAAATAGCTGATGCCTGGGCAAAGAGCTCTAGCAGGGCGAAGTTTAAAGGGATATCATTTACCAGATTTGACCTGAAATTGAATCTTAAATTAGAGTCGACAGAGAGCTTTGCTGTAATTATTGAGGGGTTAATGTTTTTCTTCTGAAAGAAGAAGCTGTAATCGCTCTTGAATCTTCCGCTTACCCAATCCTGAAAATTGCTGCTTAAAGCTATTTTCTCTATTTCGGTTGGCGAATACCCCGCTGCATACATTGCACCAACAATGCCACCCATAGAAGTTCCGGTAATGTAATCAATTGGGATATTGTTTTCTTCGAGTGCTTTTAATATGCCTATGTGGGCAAGCCCCTTGGCCCCACCGCCACTCAGTACCAAGCCTACCTTTTGCGCATTTACATTTAATGCGGTTATAAATAGAAAAAGGAAGAGTAATCTTTTTATAAGCATGGCTCATAAAAATAGGAGTTTTATTTCATAAAGGCGATCTGATTAATCAGTTTAACGAAAATATGCTGTAGGTTAAAATGGTAGCAAAGCCGACCCATAATAT
>NZ_JBFTIZ010000091.1:0-33463 GCF_056395165.1 Pedobacter sp. 10L46_2 | reverse complement strand
CTATACATTTGCGCAAACAAAATGAAAGTACAGGATTTAGATTCGTTTAAAGAAAAAGCATTGCAATGGGCCAACGCATTTGATGTTTGTTGTTGCTATGATTCGAACAGCTATCCTGATTCCTATGGAGAATTTGATTTCCTATTAGCCGTTGGCATTAAAGAATCGATTAATCTTAAATACGGCGCGGCTTTTGATTCCTTGAAAGAATTTTATGGAGTCCAGAAAAACTGGATGTTCGGACTACTTAGTTACGACCTCAAAAACGAGGTTGAACAATTAGACTCAGGGAATTCTGACAGTCTTAATTTTCCCGATTTGTTTTTCTTTGTCCCCAAATACCTTATTGCAGTGGTTAAAGGAGAAATAAAGGTTATCCTTGGAGACCAAACCCTGTTAAATCAAATTGAGGAATATACCAGTGATGACCAGGAAACCCACTCTGGAATTGAAATTCAAAGTAGGCTATCAAAAGAGCTCTATATCAAAACAGTTGAAGAGCTACAAGAACATATTATAAGAGGTGACATATATGAGGTTAATTTTTGTCAGGAATTTTTTGCTGAACACGCCCATATAGACCCTTTAAATATCTACACAAAATTAAAAAAGGTATCCCCTACTCCATTTTCAGGTTTCTTTAAAATAAAAGATCAGTACATATTATCGGCCAGTCCGGAAAGATTTCTCTGTAAAAGAGGAAATAAACTGATCTCACAGCCGATTAAAGGAACTGCCAGACGAAGCAGCAACATAAAGGAAGATGAACTTATAAAGCTCAACCTGCAAAATGATGCTAAAGAACAGGCGGAAAATGTAATGATTGTGGATCTGGTTAGAAATGATCTGACCAAAAGTGCGGTGAAGGGAACCGTAGTGGTTGAAGAGCTTTTTGGAATTTATGGCTTCGCCCAGGTTTATCAAATGATATCAACAGTTACCTGTCAGTTAGATCCCAGGATACATTTTATTGACGCCATAAAAAATGCTTTCCCTATGGGCTCGATGACGGGCGCGCCGAAAATAAAAGCCATGGAACTGATAGAAGCGTATGAATTTAGCCGCCGTGGCGCTTACTCTGGTACATTTGGATATATAACGCCTGAGGGGAACTTTGATTTTAATGTGATCATCAGAAGCATCTTGTACCAATCTTCATCAAAATATCTGTCCTTTCAGGTCGGAGGGGCAATTACATACGCATCTAATGCTACCGCTGAATATGAAGAGTGTATGCTTAAAGCATCAGCGATTATGCAAACTCTTGAAGAGCATGTATCATAATCAATGAAATCATGCTATCTCCATTTCGTCATCTCGAAAGAAGAGGGAGATCTCTTGCCTGTGTTATCCAAGAGATATCTCTCTTCTTTCGAGATGACGACCGTTTTAAGACGACCGCTTTATGCCTCCTTATTTTATTGGTTTCCCGGTTGTAGATTTATAGTATTTCTGTGCTTCGGGTATACTTCTTTGGATTTGTGCAATCCTTGTAGCGTCACTAGGGTGAGTACTTAAAAATTCAGGTGGTTTCTGACTGCCCTGAGAGGCGGCAGCCATCCTTTGCCAGAACGAAGTTGCGCTTTGAGGATTATATCCTGCCATTGCCATAAAAATAAGCCCTAATCTATCCGCTTCCAGCTCCTGATTACGCGAATAATTAAGCATCACTAAAGGCGTCCCTACTCCATATAGCGTATTAAATACAGATTGAGATTTTGCATTTTTTGATAACGCTACATTGCCCGCAACACCTAAACCTTGTGAAACCATTTGTTGCGACATACGCTCAGCTGAGTGTCCTGCAATAGCATGAGCAATCTCGTGTCCCATAACAGTAGCTAAACCAGCATCATCCTGAGTTACGGGTAATAATCCTGTATAGACTACAATTTTACCACCAGGCATACACCAGGCGTTCATCTCCTTATTTTCTACAACATTTACTTCCCATTTATAATCCTTAATTAAATCCGCATAGCCATTATTATTCATATAACTTTTTACAGATAATATAAGACTGTTTCCTACCCGTTTAACGCGTTGGGCCTGGGCATTTGTTGAAGATAATACTGCTGTTTTATTCTCAGTAAGAAACTGTGAATACGCCTGAAAGGCCATTGGCAACACCTGATCATCACTTACCAGATTTAGCCTGCTTCTGCCTGTTAAGGGAACTGTAGAGCACGAGGAAAACGCCAGGCCAATTGCTGTTACCCCGATTATTAATATCTTTTTCATTAGATTAAGGTTAGTTAATTTGTCTTTTTTTAAACAGATATACTTTAGATTCTTTGCCTTTGAGTAGTCGCTCCAAGTTCTTTTGATGTGTTACCAAAATAAGTATGCAAACACACATACCATATAAAACCTCTGACTTTACTGAAGAATGAATTATGAACACTATGCTTAATGGGAAGGTGAACCCTGCACAAATAGAACTTAGTGAAACATATTTAGTTGCCAATAATACTACTACAAATACCAGAACACAAAACATCGCTGCTGTGAAGTTAACTGCCAAAATCATTCCAAAAAGAGTTGCTACTCCCTTTCCGCCTCTAAATCCGGCAAAGATAGGGAACAAATGGCCCATAACAGCTGTAACACCAAGGGCTAGCTCATAATTAATAAATTGCGAAGAATTTTGAGGACCCGTAACAGAGAGACCTATAAAGTATGCAAGCTTTGTTGCTGTGTAACCTTTTGCAATATCTATTGTCATTACAGCAATACCGGCCTTTTTGCCAAGTACCCTAAATGTATTGGTTGCACCTGCATTGCCGCTTCCATATTCCCGAACGTCTACACCATAAAACGCCTGGCCAAGCCACACCGCTGTTGGTATAGAACCAAACAGATATGCTAAAATAACTGCTGAAATAGAATAGATGGAAATCATAACCTAAAAGGCTTTTAAACTCATGTCTAAACTCTTAACAGAATGTGTTAATGCCCCCATGGATATAAAATCTACTCCACAAGCAGCATATTCTGCAACATTTTCTTCAGTAATACCTCCCGAGGCTTCTGTAATATATTTACCATTAATTGTTTTAACAGCCTCTTTGAGATCGGCAAATGTAAAATTATCTAACATGATCCTGTTTACATTGCCATTCTTTAAAACCTCTTGTAATTCGGATAAATTTCTAACCTCGATCTCAATATCGAGTGTCTTTTTTTTATCTTTTAAATATTGATTTGCAGAATTAATAGCATTTGCAATACCCCCGGCATAATCAACATGATTGTCTTTAATTAAAATCATATCATATAGCCCTATGCGATGATTTACACCTCCACCAATCCTCACAGCCCATTTCTCGAGATACCTTAATCCGGGAGTGGTTTTCCTTGTATCTAAAAGTTTAGTTTTATAGTTACCTAAAAGCGCAACCACATGATTGGTTTTTGTTGCAATGCCACTCATACGCTGCATGCAATTCAAAACCAGGCGCTCGGCCAACAAAATTGAATGCGTACTACCCGATACTGTTAGAACAATATCTCCATATTTTACGGGAGCCCCATCTTTAATAAATACTTCTACGATTAATCTAGGGTCAATATGATTGAAGATCTGCAATGCCAATTCTACTCCGGCAACAATACCGTCTTCTTTAATTAGCAACTTCGCTTTCCCCTGAGCATTTGCCGGAATGGTTGATAAGGAGGTATGATCTCCATCGCCCAAATCTTCCGCAACAGCATTTTTTATAAATTGATCTATAGTTAGCTTATCCAAAACTTAAATTTAAACCCAAAAATAGCATTTTACAACTATTTCTCAGTCTCAATTCTTAATTCAGTAATAAAAAAAGCATTGCCGGCCTTTTTCATTGTAATGGAAACCCTAAAAGTTCCATTCTTTGTAACAAGAGAAAGGGCCCCGTATCTGTAATTGGGATTGGTATTTAACCTATGAATTACGGATGATTTTACAGGAATATATTTAGTAAAAAAACTTCTTAATATTTGTTCAGCTTGTGCTTTTGAATATACATCTTCCTCATCTATTATAATTAAGTCAACAGAAGGAGAAAAATGAGCGGCTATTTCTTTTGAATTTCCAGCTTTAAAATTTGTTGATAAGCCATCAATAATATCGCCCTGAATAGCAGCAAAAGAGGAAAAGTGAATAAAAAAAACAAATAATGAAAGTAAGGGCTTCATAATCTCTAAATAGCTAATGATCATTCTTGCACATAAACTATGCCATTAATGGCATAAAAACCACTTATAACACAAACCACTCAGTATGTGGTACTATAAAATATATTGACATGTTCTTGTAAAAACATACAAATATTGATATGAATTTTAATTAGGTTCAAAAAAAAGGCACAATAGACTTATCTTTGTTAATAAACGAAAAGTAGACAATAATGAATAATAAAAAACTAGTATTACTTATCCTTGATGGTTGGGGTTATGGAAAAAAAGACAAATCTGATGCCGCTTATGCTGCCAACACTCCATTCTTTGATTCCTTATTAAAAAAATACCCTAACTCAAAGCTTGAGGCTTCCGGAGAAGCTGTTGGTTTACCAGCAGGACAAATGGGAAACTCGGAAGTTGGCCATATGAACTTAGGTGCCGGACGAGTAGTATATCAGGAACTCGGACGAATCAATAAAGCAATAAGCGATAGAACTTTGCATCAGAATGAGGTTTTACTAGATGCTTTTAATTATGCTAAAAATAATAATAAACAAGTTCACTTTATAGGCCTTGTTTCAGATGGGGGCGTTCATGCTCATATCAACCATCTAAAGGCATTATGTGATGCAGCTGATGAACAAGGACTTAAAGATGTATTTGTACATGCTTTTTTAGATGGAAGAGATACCGACCCAAACTCAGGCCTTAAGTTTATTGAAGACCTTAATCGCCACTTAGAAACTTCTAATGCTCAAATAGCCAGCTTAATTGGCCGCTATTATGCTATGGATAGAGATTCCAGATGGGAAAGAGTTAAGTTAGCTTATGACCTCCTTACAAAAGGTGTTGGCGAGGCTACCAGTAATCCTATTTCTGCGATAGAGCAATCCTATAAGGATGGCATCACTGATGAGTTTATTAAACCTGTTGTAATTACAAAATCAGATGGTTCACCTGTCGCAACTATACAACCTGATGATGTGGTTATCTGTTTCAATTACAGAACAGATAGAGGAAGAGAGATAACTTCTGTATTAAGTCAGGCTGATTATCCTGATTTTGGAATGCATAAATTGCCACTGTATTATGTTACTATGACAACTTATGATGAAAGTTTTAATAACGTAAAAGTTATATTTACCAAGGACGATCTTTCTCAGACTCTTGGAGAGGTACTTGAAAAAAATCATAAGAACCAGATCCGAATTGCAGAAACAGAAAAATATCCTCACGTAACTTTCTTCTTCTCGGGTGGTAGAGAACAAGAGTTCGAAAATGAAAAAAGGATCCTTATCCCTTCTCCAAAAGTAGCAACCTATGATTTGCAGCCAGAAATGAGTGCTGCAGGAATTACCGAAGCTATTTGCAAAGAACTGGAGACAGGCTGGCCGGATTTTGTTTGTCTAAATTTTGCAAACCCTGACATGGTGGGCCATACTGGAGTATTTGATGCTGTTGTTAAAGCTGTTGAAACAGCTGACAGCTGTGCTGAGATTGTAGTAAATAAAGGAATTGAAAATGGATATTCGTTTATTATACTTGCAGATCACGGCAATTCAGAATATATGATAAATGGCGACGGCTCTGTTAACACTGCCCATACAACTAATCTTGTTCCCTGTATTTTAATTGATAAAGATTTCAAATCTGTTGCTGACGGCAAACTAGGAGATATTGCCCCTACTATTTTACAAATAATGGGTATTCAAAAGCCGGAAATTATGACTGGTAACAGTTTAGTATAAATGAAAAACACAATTTTATCATTTTTCATTCCTTTGTTTTTTATCAGTTGTAGCAATTCAACTGATAAAAAACAGAAAACTGACTTAACCTATTTTGATGTAAAAGGGTATTTTGAAAAAGAAGCTACAAGGCTAAACAAAGAGAATCCCTTAATAAACAAAACAGTAAGTGTGAATGGTGCTACAGAAAGTAAGCGCATTAAAATCCCTGATTGGAAAAAGGAATTAGCTCTTTTTTCGGACGCTGACATGAATAGGGCTTCATGGAAAGGTTTGTTTGAACTTAAAAAATCAAAGGATCAGGAGCTTTATTCTTCCGATAATGAGAAAGTTCCGGTTAAGGAGATCTCAGTAGTTTATAAAAACGATGAGGTGTTTGGTCTTAAAGTACTAATAAAAAATACAAATTCTCTGTACACGTCTATTGATACCTTGACCTACTATGCAGACAGTCTATACCAGGTTAAGAAAACGCAAAACATTAAATTACTATCCAAAAAATCATATACAATTACTGGATCTTTCCAATAAAAAAAGACCAATGCAAATTATGCATTGGTCTTTTTTTATTAAGCTAAGCTTCTTATTATTTTAAACTGGTTACCTGGGCTTTTACGTAATCAATTAAAGATATGATGTCTTTACGTTGTGGCTGAACAAGTAGTATCTTTTGAAAATCCGAAACCGAATTGTTGAATAAGGTAATGCAGGCTTTTTTCTCTACTGCCTTTTTTATCTTATAGGATTTATAAATTCCATAGTCCTTATAGGCCAATCCTCTGTTTTGTAACAACTGAGGATCTTCTTCCCCGTTTATCTCTATTGCTTTCGAAAAATCTTTAATAGCAGCTAGATAAAAGCTTTCTCTCATCTGATTTAGTGATTCTTTTGGATCATTTGCCACATTTAATCTGGCTTTTCCCCTATAATAATATGCGGAGTAATCTGATGGTTTTAAAGTCAGGAAACGGCTATATGTATTTATCGCATTTTCATAATCGCCACACTGGTAATAAGAATAACCTAACATTTTTAAAACGTTAGAATTATTAGGGTCTTTGGTATCCGCTTTTTCTAATTGAGCCACTGCACCTTTATAATCACCCTTTAACCAGGCCTGCATTCCCAACTTATCGTAGTTATTGTTTTGAGCAATACTACTGTTGGCCGAAATCACAAGTAATACCAGAATTGTTTGCTTGAAATAGTTCATTAATTTTTATTAAAAAATAAATATATTTAGTTTTATTCAATACCCTAACAAATTTTAAACTTTTTTTTCCCAGGTATCTCGGAGTTTACATTAGGCAACTATCATACCATTTACAAATATGATATACTAAACGTTAAATAATTAAAAATATGATGGGTATAAGGATTATTATTTTTTACCTGACTTTTTAACATAGAAAACAACTTATAGTGCTTTTGGCACAGGAGTTGAAATTATAGGTATTCAATATAATTAATAATTTCGCAAGCGACATGCTGTCAGATTGTCGTTTTTTAATTTTAAGAAGGACTATATTAATGAGTAAACAAGATCAATTTGATTTTAGCAATGCACTACCTATCATAAATGAAGATACTGAGTTTTTTCCGTTGATGTCTCAACAAGACGAAGATGAAATGAACAATGAAGAAACACCAGAGGTCCTGCCCATACTCCCACTTAGAAATACAGTCTTATTTCCAGGTGTGGTTATTCCTATTACTGTAGGAAGAGATAAATCAATAAAACTTATAAAAGAAGCTTATAAAGGAAATCGGATTATTGGAGTTGTTTCACAACGTGATGTTTCTATAGAGGATCCCACCTTTGAGCAATTAAACAGTGTAGGTACAGTTGCCCACATTATCAAAATGCTTCAAATGCCTGATGGAAATACTACGGTAATTATTCAGGGAAAGCAGCGCTTCAGATTAATCGAAGAAGTTCAGTCAGAGCCTTATATTAAAGTAACGATTAGTAAGTTTACTGAAGCTAAACATAAAAGCGACAAAGAGTTTAAAGCTTTGGTGGCTTCTATCAAAGAAATGTCGAGCCAGATTATTCAACTGTCTCCAAACATCCCTAGCGAGGCTGGAATTGCATTAAAAAATATTGAAAGCACTTCCTTCCTGATTAACTTCATATCATCGAATATGAATGCCGATGTGTCTGACAAGCAAAAAATGCTTGAAATGACTAACCTGCGTGAACGTGCCATGATGGTAATGGAACTGTTAACACTGGAGCTTCAAATGCTTGAACTTAAAAACCAGATACAGTCTAAAGTACGAACTGACCTTGATAAGCAACAAAGAGATTACTTTCTGAACCAACAATTAAAAACAATACAGGAAGAACTGGGAGGTAATTCATCTGATTTGGAGTACGAGGCTTTACAAGCCCGTGCAAAGAAGAAAAAATGGGCATTACATATAGAAAGTCATTTCAATAAAGAACTGGAAAAATTAGGCAGAATGAATCCTGCCGCTCCAGATTATTCTGTTCAGATAAACTATCTGGAATTGTTGCTAGACCTACCTTGGAATGATTTCACTAAGGATAATTTTGACCTAAAACGTGCACAGCGTATTTTAGACAAAGATCATTTTGGCCTTGAAAAGGTAAAACAAAGGATTATAGAGTATTTGGCTGTACTTAAGCTTAAACGTGATATGAAAGCTCCTATCATTTGCTTGGTTGGCCCTCCGGGAGTTGGTAAAACATCATTAGGAAAGTCAATTGCTAAAGCTTTAAACAGGAAATATGTCCGTATGGCTCTTGGAGGAATACGAGACGAGGCAGAAATTCGCGGTCACAGAAAAACCTATATTGGTGCAATGCCAGGCCGGATCATACAGTCTATCAAAAAAGCGGGTGCTGCTAATCCAGTATTTGTTTTAGATGAGATTGATAAAGTAGGCTCTGATTTTAGAGGGGACCCTTCATCTGCCCTTTTAGAAGTATTAGACCCAGAACAAAACAATGCTTTTAACGATCATTATGTTGAGGCGGATTACGATCTATCCAATGTCCTTTTCATTGCAACGGCTAACTCTTTAAGCTCTATTCAGCCGGCTTTGCTGGATCGTATGGAAATAATTGAGGTAAATGGCTATACCATTGAAGAAAAGATAGAAATTGCTAAAAAGTATTTACTTCCTAAACAAAAGGAACAACACGGCATAAAATCTAAAGATATTACCTTAAAAGGAGCTTTAATTGAAAAAGTGATTGAAGATTATACCCGTGAATCAGGAGTTCGTGGCCTTGAGAAAAAAATTGGTTCACTTGTACGAGGCGTGGCTACAAAAATTGCCATGGATGAAACTTATGAGCCTAATTTAACTTCTGAAGATGTTGAACGCATACTTGGAGCTCCAATTTACGATAAAGACCTTTACGAAGGTAACGAAGTTGCCGGTGTTGTAACCGGATTAGCATGGACCCAGGTGGGTGGCGATATCTTATTTATTGAAGCAAGCTTAAGCCCGGGAAAAGGAAAGTTAACCTTAACGGGTAATCTGGGTGAAGTAATGAAAGAATCTGCCATTATAGCATTGGCTTATTTAAGGGCTCATGCTGATTTGTTTGATATTGATCATTTACTGTTTGATCAATGGGATATTCATGTTCACGTTCCGGCAGGAGCTACTCCTAAAGATGGCCCATCAGCAGGCATAACTATGCTAACTGCCCTAACTTCTGCATTTACTCAACGTAAGGTAAAACCTAATCTGGCTATGACCGGAGAGATTACATTACGTGGTAAAGTTTTGCCGGTTGGAGGTATAAAAGAAAAAATACTCGCGGCAAAAAGAGCAAACATTAAAGATGTAATTCTTTGTAAATCAAACAAAAAAGATATTTTAGAAATCAAAGAAAGTTACATTAAGGATCTTAACTTCCATTATGTAACCGAAATGAAAGAGGTAATTGAGATTGCGTTAACTAAGGAAAAAGTCAAAAATCCTCAGAATCTTAATGTTAAACCAAATCCAATTGCTAACTAAGGCATAATATTTATTTCGAATAATGGCTATTGGCTTATATTTAGTCATTAAGTACTATATTAGACTCCGGTAATTTATACCGGAGTTTTTTTTTACAACCAACAAATGAACAGCAAATCCATTCTCTTATTTTCGATTCTATCTATATTAACATTTAGTGCTTCCGCTCAAACTTTCAAGAATGAGTTCGGTTTTAAAAGCGACAATGACTCTTATCTTGCACAAGGTTCTGACCGTTACTACACCAATGGTTTATTTATTAATTATCGCAGAGCGATGGATCAGAGCAAGCTAAAGAATGGACTAGAAAAAAAAACCTATGAAATATCTGCCGGGCAAAAAATGTATAACCCTATTTCGGGCTATGCACCAGATCCTGAAAAACAAGACAGGCCATTTGCAGGGTATTTATATGTTGGAGGTGCTTTAAGCTGGTTCCATAGTAATGAAAGTGTACTAAAAACCAGTATAGAAATAGGAACAACCGGGCCAAATTCATTAGCTGAAGACGGACAAGAGCTATTACATAATACTGTGGGCTTTTATGAGCTTGATGGCTGGCAATATCAGATCAGAAATGAGATGGCGGTAAATCTTTCAGCCCAATACACAAAGCTATTACACCGTGCATCCAACAATGCTATTGATTTTTCATTTGATGGTTATGCAAATGTGGGTACCACATTTAGTGGGGCGGGGGCAGGTATTTTATTTAGAGCAGGCGGCATTAATCAACTGTTCAATTCCGCTTATACAAATGCAGTAATTGGAAATAATGCAAAAACAAAAGCATTGGTAAAAAGAGAGATTTTCTTTTACGCCAAGCCACAATTGAATTTTGTTGCTTATGACGCAACAGTACAAGGAAGCATGTTCAACAACAATAGTCCGGTTACATTTGGTATAAAACCTATTGTTTTTGCTCAGCAGATTGGATTTAATTACAGCTCACAACGCTTCACATTTGATTTCGGAATGCTATTTAAAACAAAAGAGATAAAAAGCACAGCTAAAGCACACCAGTATGGATCAATTAGTATGTTTTACAGATTTAATTAATTAGTCGAACTGCGGGCGCCTTCTGTTTTCTTTTTTAGCTGCTGTTATTTGCTTATCTGCCAATCTTTTTCTGATAACTGATTTAGGGATTTTTGTTGGCTTCCTATTTTTTTGAATGTGAAGCGCAGATTTCAGCAATGCAATTAATTTAATAATGGTTCTTTCTTTGTTCATCAGTTGACTGCGGTCTTCTTGTGAAACAATATGCAGGTTTCCTTCCTGATCTAGCCTATGCGCTAACCTTTCATTTAAAAGTTCCTTTTCATCCTCATTTAAAAAGGGTGCTGAGTGTATATTTAAAATTAGTTCAACCTTACTTGAAACCTTATTTACATTTTGTCCGCCCTTACCTCCGCTACGTGAAGTTTTAAATAGCACAACTTTAACAATATCTTCCTTAGTGGGTATCATGCCGCAAAAGTAATTATTTCCATTGCCATCAATTTACTTTATTAGAAATTTTGATTGAAAATCATTCCTCAAATTATTAACTTTGCCTTATATGAGAAAAAACCTGGTTATAGCTATTGACGGCTATTCTTCTTGCGGAAAAAGTACTCTTGCAAAGGCTTTAGCCAAAAAACTAGGTTTCATTTATATAGACAGTGGGTCCATGTACCGTGCTGTTACCCTATTCTTTATTCGCAATAAAGTCGACATTAGCGATCCTGAGGCAGTAAAAGATGCACTTCAGCATATCGAATTAAACTTCCACTCAAGGGATTACGAATCTCACATTACGCTGAACGGTGAGGAAGTTTCTGAAGAGATCAGACAAATGCCAGTTTCTGAAAACGTTAGCGAAGTCTCTGCGAACAAAATTGTGCGTAAAGAAATGGTAAAACAGCAACAACGCATGGGTAAGTCAAAAAATATTGTAATGGATGGCCGCGATATAGGCACAACAGTATTTGCCGATGCTCAGGTAAAGTTTTTTATGACTGCGGACCCCAAAATCAGGGCCGAACGTCGCTTTAAAGAATTACAAAGTAAGGGCGATACAATTACTTCTCTGGAAGACGTTTTTGAAAATCTGGCTCATAGAGATTACGCAGATACTACACGTGCAGAAAGCCCGCTAACCCGGGCCGAGGATGCTATAATTCTCGACAATACAGAATTAACACAAGAAGAACAGCTCGATTTTGCCCTAGAGCAGGTTCATCAGCATTTACCCGTCTGATTTTCGGGTCACCAACCCAATTATCATTTCATTAGTTTTCTGCAAAGCTTTAGTTACAAAAGTTGAAATAGCTTAAACATTACATTTTGATGTTTTATCTATTTTAAACTATGAATAATTTCGCAACCCGATAGTAAATATCTTTAAAACCTGCTACAAGAATGAAAACAAAGTTCCAATCTATTTATTTTTTATTACCAGTTTTATTAATCATTAGTTCTTGTGGAAGTAATGATAAGAAAAAGGATGCCGGAGCGGCAAATCAGGTACAGGCCTACCCTGTTGTTGCATTAACCGCTCAATCTACATCCTTGGAAACAGACTACCCTGCAACAATTGAAGGTATTCAAAATGTAGACATCAGACCAAAGGTCGATGGCTTTATTGAGAAAATTTACGTAGATGAAGGTGCTGTAGTAAAGAAAGGTCAGCGACTTTTTAGCATTAATGCGCCACAATATGAACAACTGGTTAGAACTGCAACCGCAGCAATCAGTAGTGCCGAAGCTGATGTAAATGCAGCACAGCTACAAGTAAACAAAACAAAGCCCTTAGTTGAGAAAGATATTATTAGTAAGTATGATCTAGATGCTGCTCAACTTACACTTCAAAGTAGAAAAGCTGCATTAGCTCAAACGAGAGCTGAACTAGTAAATGCAAAGGTAAACCTTGGTTACACTACAATTACCAGTCCCGTTGACGGTGTAATTGGTAGTATACCTTTTAAAACCGGTAGCCTTGTAAGTGGCAGCAGTGCAGAACCGCTAACCACTGTATCAAATATTTCAAAAGTTTATGCTTATTTCTCTTTAAATGAGAAACAACTTCTTGACTTTTCGAGGAATTATAAAGGAATGAAAAACATTCCTGCAGTATCGTTGATATTAGCTGATGGAAGTGCCTATGCTGAGAATGGAAAAATTGAGTCTATAAATGGCTTAATAAATACCAACACTGGTTCAGCAAGCTTGAGAGCCACATTCTCAAACCCTTCTAAACTCTTAAGAAGCGGTGCCAGCGCATCGGTACGTATACCTCAGCATCTGGAAAATGCCATTCTTATTCCTCAAAAATCAACTACTGATTTACAAGGAAAAAAGTTTGTATTTGTTGTTGATGACAAGGGGATCATTAAAAATACGGAGATCGAAATTATGGAAAATGCAAAAGGCAATTTCTATGTAGTTACCAAAGGCCTTAAAGCCGGAGATAAGATTGTACTTGAAGGTTTTCAATCTTTAAAGGACGGTGCAGAGATTAAACCGGAAGAGAAAAGTGCAGATTCAGTATTCGCTGATCTTAAAAAATAAATAACAGTTTATCCAATCCGGCAATAACCGGTTGAAATAGAATATATGTTTAAGAAATTTATAGAGAGACCTGTTTTATCAACAGTTATATCCATTATAATTGTAATATTGGGGGTATTAGGTTTAATTACTTTACCTGTATCTCAATATCCAGAAATTGCCCCACCAACAGTTCAGGTATCTGCATCCTATCAGGGTGCGAATGCTGATGTTGTGATGAACAGTGTTGTTGTTCCGCTTGAGGAACAGATTAACGGTGTTGAGGATATGACCTATATGACCTCAACAGCCAGTAATGATGGTACAGCAACAATTACAGTAAACTTTAAACTGGGTACAAATCCGGATCTGGCAGCTGTAAATGTTCAGAACCGTGTATCAAGAGCTACCAGTTTATTACCTGCTGAGGTTACACGTTCAGGCGTAATAACTGCAAAAAAACAAGCAAGTAACGTTTTGATTTTCGGTATTTATAGTGATAATCCATCCTATGACCAGACATTTCTTCAAAACTACGCCAACATTAACTTAATACCCCAAATTAAGCGTATCAATGGTGTTGGTGATGCGAATGCTTTTGGTTTAATGGATTATACCATGCGAATCTGGCTTAAGCCAGAAGTTATGGCAACCTATGGCTTAGTGCCGAATGATATTAATGTAGTGCTTGCTGAACAAAATGTTGAAGCAGCACCGGGCCAATTTGGAGAACAAGGCAATCAGGCATTTCAATATACATTAAAATATTCAGGGCGCTTAAAAAGTGAGAGCGAGTTTAGTAATATCATTATCAGGACTGCGGCAAATGGACAAGTATTACGTCTTAAGGATATTGCAAGAATTGAATTAGGAGCTCAAAGTTATGCCAGTTCAGTAAGGTTTGATGGGAAGCCTGCACTTGGTATTGCTATAAACCAAACCGCAGGATCGAATGCAAAAGATGTTATTGAAGGTGCAATAAAGGTTTTGGACGATGCATCGGTTAACTTTCCAAAAGGCGTTCATTATGCACCACTTGTAAATGTTAATGATTTTCTAGATGCATCAATTGAAAAAGTAATACATACACTTGTTGAAGCATTTATACTCGTGTTTTTAGTTGTTTTTATTTTTCTTCAGGATTTCCGATCGACTCTAATTCCCGCAATTAGTGTTCCGGTGGCTATTATTGGTACATTCTTTTTCTTAAATCTTTTTGGCTTTACAATAAATCTATTAACACTCTTTGCTCTGGTTCTTGCCATTGGTATTGTTGTGGATGATGCCATTGTAGTAGTTGAAGCGGTCCATGCTAAACTCGATCATGGTTATAAATCGGCCAAAAAGGCTACTATTGATGCCATGGAGGATATCACGGGAGCAATCATATCCATCACATTGGTTATGGCTGCTGTTTTTATTCCGGTAAGTTTTATCCAGGGGTCTTCGGGGGTATTCTACAAACAATTTGGTTTAACCCTTGCCATTGCAATTATATTATCAGCAATTAATGCATTAACATTGAGCCCTGCTTTGTGTGCGCTGTTTTTAAAACCGCACGAAGAAGATCATGAGAAGAAGAAAAGTTTCCTTCAAAAATTCTATGTAGGTTTTAATACATCATTCGACATGATGACTAACAGATACAAAAGATCTGTTAAATTTCTTGCCAGAAGGAAATGGATTGCTGGTTTAGGCATCGCTATATTCACAGTAGTTTTAATTTGGACAATGAACACTACCCCTAAAGGATTTGTTCCGAATGAGGATTTAGGTACCATTATGTCTGATATTTCATTACCAGCTTCTACTTCACAGGAACGCACAAACGAGGTTATTGCACAAATTGACAGTATAGTTCACGCAGTTCCAGAGGTTAAAAACTCCATTAGAGTAGTGGGTAGAAGTATGATTAGTGGATCCGGAAGTTCTTATGGCATGGTAATTTCAAGACTTAAACCCTGGAATGAAAGAACTCGTGACGTAAAGCAGATTATTGGTGAATTATTTGCTAAAACAGCAAGTATCAAAGGCGCAAAAATCATTTTCTTTGCACCGCCAACAATTCAAGGTTTTGGTACCAGTGGAGGTTTTGAGTTTCAGTTACAAGATAAAACTGGTGGTGATATTAATAAGTTCAATACCATAGGAAACGATTTCCTTGCTGCCCTTAGCAAACGACCTGAAATTCAATATGCATCTACTTCCTTTAACCCTAATTTCCCTCAATATCAAATTGATGTTAATGTAGCCACGGTAAAACAGGCTGGACTAACTGTTACCGATGTTTTAAGTGTTCTACAGGGATACTATGGTGGTGTTTATGCATCCAACTTCAACAAATACGGAAAACAATACCGTGTTATGTTCCAGGCTGATGCGCAATACAGGGCAAATCAGGCTAGCTTAAATAACATATATGTAAGAAATGCAAGCGGCAAAATGGCACCCGTTAGTGAATTCATAACCTTAACTAAGGTTTATGGTCCTCAGGCAATTTCCCGCTTTAACTTATTTACATCTATTGCTGTAACCGGAAACCCAAACAATGGATATAGTTCTGGTGATGCATTAAAAGCCGTACAAGAAGAAGCGGCAATACACCTACCGGTGGGTTATGGCTACGAATTTTCAGGATTATCTCGTGAAGAGATGTCAAGTGGTAGTCAAACCATTTTTATATTCCTTCTATGTGTTGTGTTCGTTTACTTTTTACTTTGTGCGCAATACGAGAGTTACATCCTACCTCTTGCTGTTCTAATTTCGCTTCCTATAGGTTTAGCTGGTGTATTTATCTTTGATAAGATTTTCGGAATCGATAATAACATTTACACGCAAATCACCTTGATCATGCTTGTGGGCCTCTTGGCTAAAAATGCAATTTTGATTGTCGAATTTGCTGTAGACAGAAGAAGAAAAGGCATGAGCATAGTAAATTCGGCTATTAATGGTGCAACTGCACGTTTACGTCCTATTTTAATGACATCATTTGCCTTTATTCTTGGGCTATTACCTTTAATGCTTTCAACAGGAGTTGGAGCTGCAGGTAATAAATCTATTGGTACCGGTGCCGTTGGAGGAATGCTTATAGGGACAATATTTGGAATATTTGTTATTCCTGCACTATTTATCATTTTTCAAACCTTGCAAGAAAAAGTAAGTAACAAATCTCCTTTTGAAGAGGGTATTGTTAAAGAACAAGCGGAAATTGAATTCCCGGCAGTAGATACCCGTGAACATTAAATTTAATCACATGAACTTTAGATATAAATCTTATATAATCATCGGTTTTGCCACACTCTGTTTAACCGCCTGTGTAACTAAAAAATACGAACGCCCGGCCGTAAACAGCAATGATCTATACCGCGACAAAACCGGAACCGATACTGCGACCATTGCCAATTTGCCCTGGAAAACTTTATTCGCTGATGGCACTTTACAAACTTTAATTCAACAGGGATTAAATGAAAACCTTGATTTAAAGCAGGCTGTTGAACGTATTAAAATTGCTGAAGCTACATTAAGACAAAGTAAAGCTGCTTTTTTACCGAGTCTAAGTGGCGATTTATCTGTTACCGATGCTAAACAATCCAGAGCGGCATTAAACTTCCCTCCAGGAATAAATATCAATACAGAAACGCAAACCTATAAAGCACAATTGAGTACAAGCTGGGAAGCTGATATCTGGGGTAAACTGAGTAGTGCTAAAAGATCAGCATATGCTTCTTTACTCCAAACAGATGCGGCAAAAAGGGCAGTGCAAACACAGCTAATTGCTAATATTGCAAACACTTATTACAACTTACTTGCACTGGATAAACAATTAGCTATTACAGAGCAAACTGTAAAAATTAGAGAAACTGATGTAGAAACTATGAAATCTTTAAAAGAAGGTGCAATAGTTAATGGAGCAGCAGTTGTACAAAGTGAAGCAAATTTATATGCGGCGCAGGTTACCATTCCAGATCTTAAAAAGAGTATCAAAGAGACAGAAAATGCACTTAGCATACTTTTAGGAAAAGGACCTGGAACTATTGACCGTACTACTTTAGATGAGCAACAGCCATATAATGCTTTGGAGACAGGTGTATCTTCACAGTTATTACAAAATAGACCAGATGTCCAGGCGGCTGAATTTGCTTTTAGAGCAGCATTTGAAAATACGAATACAGCAAAAACATACTTCTACCCTGCTTTAACATTAACTGCTAATGGTGGATTATCAAGCCTTGACCTGAAAAATTTCTTTGACCAGTCTATATTTTATAACCTAATTGGGGGCATTACACAACCTATCTTCAATAAAGGACAAAATAAAGCAAGATTGAAAACTGCTCAGGCACAGCAACAGCAAGCATTTTATGGCTTTCAACAAACGCTTTTAACTAGCGGACAGGAGGTTTCAAATGCGTTATTTGCTTACCAAACGGCATCTGAAAAAGAAACAACCAGGGCAAAGCAAATTGCATCTCTTACCAAAGCTGTAGATTACACAAAAGAGTTGCTTCGTTATAGCTCGGCAACCAACTACACAGACGTTTTAACCTCTGAGCAGAGCTTGTTAGCTGCGCAATTGAATGGTATAAATGATCGTCTTCAGAAACTTCAATCAATTGTTAATTTATACAGAGCCCTTGGAGGCGGTTGGAAATAGAAATCTAATTGATTAATATTACAGAAACCTTCATGAGTTTATTATTTTAGAATAATAAACTCATGAAGGTTTTTAGCATATTAGAAATGAAAATACTTATTGTTGAAGATGAAAAAACATTAGCACTGGAAATGGCCGAATTCCTTGGCAAAGAAGGATACACCATTGAACATGCCTGGAAAAAGTCATCAGCTGAAGAAAAGATCTTTGTAAATTCTTACGACTTCATTTTACTTGACCTGGGGTTGCCAGGTGGCGATGGCTTCGAGTTGCTACATCAGTTAAAACAAATCGGTGGTCGTGATGATGCCGTGATTATACTTACCGCACGTGGCGATGTTGATGATCGGATTAAGGGCTTAGAGGCTGGAGCCGATGACTATCTGGCAAAACCTTTCTCTTTAACAGAACTATTGGCTAGAATGCATGCCATTATAAGGCGTAAGCACAAACTCGAAATGAATGAGATAAATGTTCACAAATTTACCCTGGACATTAAAAACCATGAAGTTTGTTTTAATGGAGAAAAGGTTAATTTGACAAATAAGGAATTTGAAATTTTCAATTACCTGGTGTTAAATAAAAACAGAGTAATTTCAAGAGTAAATCTTACAGAACATGTTTGGGGTGATATTCTGGAAATTAATTCAGATTCAAACTTTGTTGATGTACATGTTAAAAATCTACGTAAAAAACTATCGGCTCATTCATCCATTAACTGGTTTGAAACAGTTAGAAGTATCGGATACAGAATCAACTTCTAATGCGTAATTTCATATAGTTAATCCAATTATGAAACTACAATTTAAGCTTGCCTTATATAACACGCTAACCAAGATCGCTATTATTACCTTTCTGGGGATATTAATACTGGTATCTATTAATCATATCTCGGTAAAACACCTTCAGCAGCGTTTGATTCAGAAGAAAGCTAAATTTGTATCAAACCTCTCAACTGGAGAGATCAATGACTTACTCACACAACAAAAAACCTTTACCGATTACAACCTACTTAAGGAAGAATACATCATTCTAAAAGAAATTAAACAAGACAACAAACCCCTTAAAAATCACTTTAGCCAAGAAATACGCAGTATAGAAGATAGTGAAGAGGAGTATCAGATCCTTACTACAGACCTGGTTTTTGAAGGGACAAGATATGAACTCGAATTGGGCGAGACCATGGCAACGGTATACCAATTAGAACATACCATTTCAGTTTTTACATTTTTTATACTTCTTGCTGCAGTTATCTTAACATTAATAACTGACCTGGCTTTCACCCAATTTTTACTAGCTCCTTTTTATCGGATTATAGATCAGAAGCTAAACCGGGTAAATGACCCAATCAACTTCAATTATGAACCAATAAAAACCACAACAGAAGATTTCAAAATACTAGATAATAGTATCAGCATATTAATGAATAAAATTGCAACCTTATTTTTAACAGAAAAGGAATTTATTGCCAATGTTTCTCATGAATTACTTACGCCGATTTCAGTTTTAAATACCCGACTAGAAAATTTACTGAACGATGAAAAGCTATCTCCAGAGGGTGAAAACAAATTATTTGCCTGCCTTAAAACCCTAAGTCGTCTGAAATCAATTATAAACAGCTTGTTGTTAATTTCTAAAGTTGAAAACAATCAGTTTAACAAGCCGGATCTTATTTCTATAAGAGATACAGTAGCCGAAGTATATGAGGAATTAGAACATAGGCTTTTGATGATGAGTTTAACACTAAACATCAATCTTCCTGAAGATTATACTTTTACCGGAAATCGTTCACTGCTCCACACTTTAATAAGTAATTTGGTTAGCAATGCCATTAAATACAATGTTCCATCGGGTGTGATAAACATATATGGCAATAAAGAAAGTGATGGTTTCCATCTTTACATTGCCGACACTGGTCAGGGAATGAACCTTGATGAAGTGAAAGATGCCTTTGTTCGTTTCGAAAAATTCGAATCAAAAAAGGAGGACAGCTATGGTCTGGGTCTGGCTATTGCAAAAAGTATAGCGGCATTTCATCAGATTATAATAGATATCAAATCTGAAAAAGATAAAGGCACTACGGTCGAACTTATCTTCCATTTTTAGCCTTTATCTATCTTCATTAAATCTTCATGTTTGCTTTGCAACTTTGATCTAACAATTAACACAAAATAATTTTAGATATGAAAAGAACAATCTTAGCGTTAGCATTAGTTGCAACAACTTTTGGCGCATTTGCACAAACTCCTGCTGCTCAAAAACCAGCTACTCAAACAACTGCTGCTGCTCAAAAACCTGTAGCCCACAAAACTAAATCACATAAAAAAGCCGCTGTTAAAAAAACCTCTACAGCTGTTGCCCCAAAAGCAGCTGAAAATAAAAAATAAGGCAATTAATTAGGTTCAATAGTTTTGTCTAGCCGTCTGTTTATTAACAGGCGGTTTTTTATTTAAAAGCGATAAGAAGGGTTGTTTCTTAAATAAATACGTATAAACATTAAAACTTCATCTTTTAGCTGTCGGACCCTCTCTTTACAACGGTTTAAAAAAATTGATATGTCTTCAAGAGTATGAACAGTTTGGCCTATTCCAAAAAACATTTTTAGTATCATGTGTTGTCTGGAAGGTAATATCTTAAGTAATCGCTCTATATCATATTGAAAAGATTCGTGGATCAGCGAGGCATCTGTAGCGGGTGAATTCTCATCTGCAATAGTATCCATTAAAGTATAACCTGTTTCATCATTTATTACCATATCAAGAGAATGGGTCTTTTGTGAATCCAATATACAATCCGTTATTTTGTCTTCAGAAATACCAAGTTCTTCACTAAGCTCCTCATAAGTAGGCAACCTTTCATTTTTTTGCTCAAAGTAATTATTTGCATTATTAATCTTCAGTAAGTTTAAAATTTTGTTACCAGGCAACCTTACTATACGATTACTTTCTTGTAAATATGTCCAGATACTCTGACGAATCCACCAAACGGCATAAGAAATGAGCCTAAATCCACGGGTCTCATCAAATTTCTCTGTAGCATATATAAGTCCAATATTGCCGGCACTAATCAAATCGACCAAAGGAAGCCCTTTGCCCTGAAAGGCTTTTGCAATAGAAACCACAAAACGGAGATTGGCCTCGACCACCTTATCCCTTGCTCCTGGCACATTTTCTCTCACTTTTTTTATAAGACTTACCTCTTCATCTGGAGTTAATAAGGGGATTTTGTTTATCTCATTTAAGTACCATGATAATTCTCTAGAATCCCTGTTTAAGATTGATTGAGTGATCTTTAATCTTCTCATACTGCATTTATATTTGTTTAAGTTTAAAATTTCTAAATAGATCTTTGTTTGTAAAATCGTTCATACAATGCACCAAAACTTCAACACCCGAAATATCCATCGCATTGTAAAGAGATTCCAACTACTCCCCTGCTTTCAGCAAAATTCAGTTTCCCGTTCCCTGTTGTACATTTTGAACGTTATGTTCATTCTTGATCTGTCAGCCTTGTCTGCCAATCCATAAAAACAATTGCTACGGTCAATTGCATCATAAAGCAGATTTGCTTTTGCTATATTCTTTTGTTCTGCTTGTTTAACACCTCCCATTTCCTTTAACCAGCGTAAATTCAGCATTGCCACATAAATAGAAAATACAGGAGGCGTATTAAACATGGAATTATGACTATCATATATGCGATAATCTGACATGGAAGGAATTAGGTTTTGAATTGCTTGTAGCAAAGCTTTTTTAACAATTACCAATGTTAAACCAGCCGGTCCCATGTTGGGCGCCTGCATAGATCAAGTCAAAATCTGCTACATTAATTTCTCTGCTGAAAATATCGGAAGACATATCACATACCATTGGTACCTCCGTTTCAGGGAAAGCAAAAATCTCGGTGCCTTCTATTGAATTATTTGATGTACAATAGAAATACGCTGAGCCAGCAGGAATATGGTAATCATAAGGTATATAAGTCATAGTCACTACCTTTTGAGCTTGCTGCTATATGAACAGGCCCGAACAAACTGGCCTCCTTAATGGCTTTTAGAGAAAAGTATCCTGTGTCTAGATAAACAGCCCTTTTGTGAGGTTGCATCAGGCACATGGGTACCATAGAAAACTGTGTGCTTGCACCACCTTGTAAAAACAGAACACTATAGTCATCAGGCACTTCTAAAAGCTCCCTTACAAGACTTTGGCATTCATTTATTACATTTTCAAATTCTGATGAGCGGTGAGAAATCTCAAGGATACTTAACCCTGTTCTATTATAATTTTTAACAGCACCCGAAGCACTATTTAAAACAATATCCGGAAGAATACATGGGCCTGCTCCAAAATTATATTTTTTATTAGCCTTTGCGGTTTAGGTTGATACCCGCAAAAGTCGGAAGGATCTTTTTAAAAAATAAAGCCCATAAAGTTCAGTAAACTATCCTGTATCGGAAAGATTTACCAAATCTTATTTAGTTCCAAAATCATTCTAATAAATTTAACCAAATATAATTTTTGGATAAACGCTGAAGCTATTGTTATTATTTGACTGTAGTTGAGTCCCTGATGTTTAAGACTGTAGGTAATATTACCTCATAAGATTCATGATCTCCTTTTTGATTATCCAGTCTATTCAATAATATTTTCATGATATTTTCGGCGATTTTTTCAAGTGGCTGGGCTACTGCTGTAATTGGAGGAGCAGAGAATTCAAGTAGTTCAAAATCGTCAAAAGAAAGCAAAGCTATATCTTTAGGAATTTTTAAACCCAATTTCTGTATTGCTCTTAGGCTTGCCATAGTGATATAATTAGTAGCACATATAACTGCATCTAACTTTTTTTCTTCTTTCAAATAATCAGCGACCTCTTGAATTAATTCATTCGAAGGCGCATAAGTAAGTTTTTTAACATATGAGTTTAGCCCTTCTGCTTTAACCGCATCTTCATAACCACTCAAACGATCGAGCATCTGTTGCTCAATTGTATCAATAGTAATAAATCCAATGTTCTTATACCCTCCATCTTTTAGGTGTTTAACAGCGCTACATGTGCCTTGATGATTATTAATAATTACATAATCAGTTTTTATATCAGGGAAATACCTGTCAAACAAAACAACTGGTTTCCTACTCTTCGTCAGCAACTTTACTTCATCTTCCAAACCATGAGGAAGAGCTATGATATAGCCATCAACATGTCGGTCCTGAAAAATCTGTAGCAATTCCTGTGCTTTCGTTTTATTATTTTTTGTGCTGCTATAAATTATTTTATAGCCCTTTTGTGAAGCCTTTTCATCTATAAGTCGTGCAATACTGGAAAAAAAAGGCTCTGAAATATCATCAACCAAAAACCCGATAATATTGGTTTTTCCAGTACGAAAACTTTTTGCCAAAGCATCTGGCTTATAACCCAGCTCTTCAACGAGTTCTAAAACCTTCTTAGTCAATGGTTCACTAATTCTTTTTTCTTTAGCTTTACCATTTACTACAAAAGAAACCGTACTGATTGAGATACCCAATAATTTGGCGATATCCTTAATTGAAACTTTTTTTTCCATTAATTTAATTCCCGATTAATATTGCAATATAGTAAATCAGGAATTATTTCCTATTCTTCCATCTAACTAGCTTGCAGTATAGGTTCTTTAACCCCTTCGGGATTATCAAAGGTAGGCTCCTTCCAAAACATTTCATTTTTTCTCCTAAACCAACGTTTTAAAGATATTTTTTAAAACCACAAAACCAATCAGATTAGATTAATTCTAAATAAATTTTGATTATAAAATATTAGACACTTACTTTGCAGCAAATTAGAATTAATCCAAATAAGCAAACAAAAGAATAAATGAATAATTTTAGAGTATTTAATGTACTTATAACGCTGTTGTTTCTCTCAGTTAATGCTATGGCCCAACAAACCGGCAGCATTACCGGAAAGATCACCACATCAGATGGGCACAATGCTGCATTTGTATCTGTTAAGTTAATTGGGACACCGTTTGGGGCAACTACGAATGAAAAGGGTGATTATGAAATCAACAAAGTGAATCCTGGAAGATATACCATAAGAGTTTCAGCGGTTGGTTTAAGTCCTCAAGAAAAAACCGCAGACGTTACAGAATCAACAAGTACTAAAGTTGATTTTGTATTGAGAGAAGACCTTAGCACACTGGAAGAGGTAAACATATCTACAAATGCCAAAAGATACAAAGTAGATCAACCCTCATCATCTTTAAGATTAAACCAACCATTGTTAGAAATACCGCAAAACATTCAGATTGTTAGCTCATTAGCCCTGGCTGATCAGCAAGTAATTAGCATGAGTGATGGAGTACTCAGGAACGTCAGTGGAGCTGCAAGGCTAGAGCATTGGGGCGACATGTATACCAATATCACAATGCGTGGTTCACAAATTCAAGCGATGCGAAATGGATTTAACTTTGTTGCATCATACTGGGGACCGCTTACAGAGGATATGAGTATGGTAGATCATATTGAATTCGTGAAAGGACCAGCAGGTTTTATGATAGGTAATGGAGATCCAAGTGGAATGTATAACGTTGTTACCAAAAAACCAACGGGCAACAACCGTGGAGAAGTTTCTTTTACCGCAGGCAGCTTTGACCTATATAGAACCAGTATAGATTTTGACAGGAAATTAACCGATGATGGAAAGTTGTTGTTCCGATTGAATGCCGCGGCTCAAACAAAGGACTCATTCAGACCGTTTGAGAAAAATGACCGCTACACCTTTGCGCCTTCATTAAGCTACCAGTTATCCAATAAAACTAAATTAACTGCAGAATATGCATGGCAAAATGCAAAAATGACGGAAGTAGGTTCGTTTTACATCTTCTCTCCTGAAGGTTACGCCACCCTGCCCCGTGATTTTACACTTACCCAACCGGGAGTGCCTCCAACCAGAATTAACGATCATAGTGCTTTTATTAATTTACAACACAACTTTAGTAACAACTGGAAAGCAACGGCACAGGTAGCCTATTCCAAATACCTGCAAAATGGATATAGTTCATGGCCATCTGCAGTATACGCCAACAGCACCCTAATTAGAAATGTTGGTATTTGGGATGCTGAAAGCACCATGAAATTAGCCCAATTCTTTATCAACGGAAAGGTAAAAACAGGTGGTATTAATCATAATATTTTAGCCGGCTTTGATGGAGGAAAAAAAAGCTATATGGCAGATTGGGGTCAATCCCATGATTTGGATCTCCCATCTTCACCTTTTGATTTAAA
Organism: Pedobacter sp. 10L46_2; assembly: GCF_056395165.1. Taxonomy (NCBI): domain Bacteria; kingdom Pseudomonadati; phylum Bacteroidota; class Sphingobacteriia; order Sphingobacteriales; family Sphingobacteriaceae; genus Pedobacter; species Pedobacter sp. 10L46_2. The sequence goes on along the minus strand of NZ_JBFTIZ010000091.1, from coordinate 8,108 downwards.
AAATCCTAACTATGGTTTTCCATCTAATGGCTATCCTGAATTTGACAGAGTAACTAGTTTGAAAGACCGGGCAATTGCCGCAGGTGGGTTAATGGACCAAAAATACCTAAGCGGTTATCTACAAGACGAACTTGGTTTTCTGGATAACAGAATTCGTTTAACACTTGCCGGAAGGTATACCTATGTAAGCCAGTCGGCATGGGGAGGAAGTCCCGACAAAGCAAAACATTTCACACCGCGTGTGGGATTAAGCGTCTCGGTAGACAAAAATACTTCTATATATGCYGTATACGATGAAGCATTTATACCCCAAACTGGATTTTTACGTAATGGGGGAAGTATTGATCCAATTACCGGAACCAATTACGAAGTTGGTATTAAAAAGGATTGGTTTGATGAAAAATGGAATACTACTTTATCTGTATACCGAATTCTTAAACAGAACGAACTTGCTTCAGACCCCTCCAATGGAGCTGGCGATAACTTTAGCATAGTTGTTGGCGAAAAAAGAGCACAGGGTATAGAATTCGACTTAAAAGGCGAGATCTTTACTGGCTTGAAATTGATAGCCAATTATGCATATACAGATGGCAAGGTAACCAAAGTAGCAGATGGTGTAACTGATATGGCTGTTGGCGATGTAGTTCCCGGCTTTTCAAAACATACCTCTAATGCCTGGTTAAGTTATACTTTACAAAGGGGAGCTCTTAAAGGCACAGGTATTTCATCAGGCTTTACCTATCTGGCAGGCAGAGCTATGGGTACGTATAGCGGAGATAATTCAGAACAGAATCTACCTGATTATTTTAAGCTGGACGCCGGACTTTTCTGGGAAAACAAAAATCTAAGAATCACTGGAAACGTATTTAATATCCTGGATAAATATTTATATTCAGGAGCATATTACACCAATTATTGGAACGCACCAACTTATGAACAAGCAGTTTATTCATGGCAGGCAGAATCTCCAAGAAATTATAGATTAAGTATAGCCTATAAATTTTAATGATTAATAACAAAAAATACCGGTTTAAATACTGGATTGGACGAATACACTTATGGCTCGGATTAACATCCGGGCTATTTGTATGTTTTCTAGGTATCACAGGCTGTATACTGGCATTTCAGCGGGAAATAGAGGATACAGTACAATCTTACAGATATGCCGAGATAAGAAATGAGCCTCTGCTACCTCCTTCCAAAATAAAGAAAATTGCAGACCGTGCACTGCCTGGTAAAGAAGCCCATAGTATAGGATATCAAAACGGAAGAGCCTCAATAGTATCTTACTTTAAAGAAGGTGAAGATTATTACTGGACTGTATATGTAAACCCATATTCAGGTGAAGTTTTGAAAGTGAAAGATATGGCCTGGGACTTTTTCAGGATCATGATAATGGGCCACTATTATCTCTGGCTACCTCCAAATATCGGTCAGCCTATTCTCGCTACTGCCACCTTGTTATTTACTTTCTTATTATTTTCAGGATTGATACTTTGGTGGCCTAAAAATAAAGCTGCAAGCAAAAAACGCTTTACTGTAAAATGGAATGCAAAATGGCGAAGGGTAAACTATGACCTCCACAATGTATTTGGCTTTTACATGACATGGGTGCTGATTTTTATAGCATTTTCTGGGTTGGTAATGGGTTTTCAATGGTTTGCTAAATCTGTCTACTGGGTATCTTCAGCTGGTAAGAAGATGATTCCTTTTGAAGAAAGTATCTCAAAAAGCGCTCTTGATGCTAAATTAGTTGCGTCAGCTGTGGGTAAAGCACCCGCAGAGGATATTCTTTGGGCAAAGGCAAGAACCGAAAGACCCGGTTTTGAAGGCAGTATGGATGTGCATCCCCCTCATGCTAAAAACTCAGCAGTAGAAATATCGATTAATCCTGATCCCGACACTTATTGGAAGTCGGACTACCTGTTTTACGACCGTTACACACTGCAAGAAATAGAGGTAAACCATATGTATGGTAAACTTGAGAATGCGACAGCAGCTGATAAGATCGCCCGTATGAACTACGACATTCATGTAGGAGCAGTATTGGGGCTTCCGGGAAAAATAATGGCCTTCGCAGCCAGTTTGATTGCTGCCAGCCTACCCATCACCGGCTTCCTGATTTGGCGCGGACGGAAAAAGAAAAGCAAGCAATCTCTCACTTAATTCACACATTGTGCAAACTTCCTTCACAAAAAAGCACCTACTAGTGAGTTTGGTGTGAAGGAAGTCTGAGCATTGTGTGAAGAAATCATTGGCTTGAGCATTTTTTTCCTAATTTGCATTTCCAAATGCAAAACCTATGATACAAGTTGCACTATTATTAACTAAAAAATATCGTCTCCTTAGTATTGCTGCGATTTTAGACGTATTTGATACTGTAAACAGCTATTATAAATCGAATGGTAAGGATGCTATTTTTAATTTGAATCTATTTTACATTGGAGATTACACCAATGAGGTAGCCATCTTTGAAAAATATATTCCCAAGCTTTTAACTTCCTCTGATAGACAAGACATTGTGTTAATACCTGCATTTGACACCGGAGAAATAGGCTTATCATTAAATGAAAATGTTGAGTTTTTACCCTGGCTACAACAACAATATAAAAAAGGTGCAGAGATCGCCAGTTTCTGCACTGGAGCATTCTTACTAGCCGCAAGCGGTTTGCTTAATGGTAAACAAGCAACCACTCATATCAACGCCAGCTCAGCTTTTGCCTCTTACTTTCCAGATGTAACTTTTAAGCCTGATGCCGTAGTTACTCATGATACAAGAATATATACAAGTGGTGGCGCAACAAGTAGCTTTCATTTACTACTTAGGTTAATTCATAACTACTGCAATCGCGACGTAGCAGTACGTGTAGCCAAAATATTTTCAATTGATATGAACCGTGAGCAACAAAGTCATTTTGGATCCTTTACCCCTATTCGCGACCATGGAGATGAACTGGTGTCCAAAATCCAGCATTGCATGGAAAACACCTATAGTGAGCCTATAACAATTGATGATATATTAAAACAAATCCCATCTAGCCGGCGCAATATTATCAGACGGTTTAAACAGGCTACGGGGAATACACTAATTGAATATCTTCAAAAAACCAGGATAGAAGCCGCTAAAAAACTCCTCGAACAAACAAATCAAAGCATTTTGGAAGTTATGCTAAATTCAGGATATAATGATCTTAAAACCTTTAGGCAGCTGTTCAAAAAGAATTCCGGAATGCCGCCTAAAGATTATCGCGATAAATTTAAAGTGCGGGTTGCATAGCACAAATCCCCCAACCTTTTTAGAATAACTATTATATATATACTTATTTAAATGTTGTGGCAATCCCTACACAATCTGTTCTAAATCAACAACATTTATCAAAAAAGTCTTTTCTTTAAAAATATTAATTATTATCTTTGCCGTCCCTAACGGGAAAAGGAGATTTAATTTTAATGGCTAAAAAACAAGTAGCAGAAAAAGAACTAGAGGCTAAAACAGCTGAACTACAAGGCGCAGATGCTCGTCTTGCAGAAAAAGAAACCATTGAATCAGAAGCTGATTCAGTGTCGATCGAACAGATCAAATCATCGTTAGCAACACCTGATCAAGATTTTGACTGGGATGCTGATGATAAAGTTTTCGGAAAATACTCGGATGAAGACCGTAAAAAGTTTGAAGACATGTATACCGATACTTTCAATCAAATCACTCAAGGTGAAATCATTAGCGGTACTGTTGTTTCTATAAACAACAAAGACGTGGTATTGAACGTTGGATTTAAATCAGACGGTTTAGTATCTACTTCTGAATTCCGTGATACACCTGATTTGAAAGTTGGCGATAAAGTTGACGTTTTCGTGGAAGCTCCAGAAGATGCTAACGGCCAATTGATTTTATCTCGTAAAAGAGCTAAAACTCAGAGATCATGGGAAACTATCAATGAAGCCCTTGACAATGACAGAATCATCAACGGATTTGTTAAAAGCCGTACTAAAGGTGGTCTTATTGTTGACATTATGGGTGTTGAGGCTTTCTTACCAGGTTCTCAAATTGACATCAAACCTATCCGCGATTACGATGTATACGTGGGTAAAACAATGGAATTCAAAGTTGTTAAGATCAACCACGAGTTTAAAAACGTAGTTGTATCTCATAAAATCTTAATTGAAGACGACTTAGAAAGCCAAAAAGTTGAGATCGTATCTAAACTTGAAAAAGGTCAGGTACTTGAAGGAACTGTTAAAAACATCACTGACTTCGGTGTATTCATCGATTTAGGTGGCGTTGATGGTTTACTTCACATCACTGATATTTCTTGGGGCCGCATAGAGCATCCAAAAGAAGTATTGAGCTTAGACGAAAAAATCAACGTTGTAGTTCTTGACTTTGATGACGAGAAAAAACGTATCGCATTAGGATTAAAACAATTAACTCCTCACCCTTGGGAATCTTTAGATGCTAACTTAGCTGTTGGTTCTAAAGTTAAAGGTAAAATTGTTACTGTTGCTGATTACGRTGCTTTCCTTGAAATCATTCCTGGTGTTGAAGGTTTAATTCACGTATCAGAAATGTCTTGGTCTCAAAACTTACGTAGCCCTCAGGAATTCCTGAAAGTTAGCGACGAAATCGAAGCTGAAGTTTTAACTTTAGACAGAGACGAGCGTAAAATGAGTTTAGGCATTAAACAATTAACTCAAGATCCTTGGCAAAATGTTGCTGAAAGATATCCTATTGGAAGCAAACATACTGCTGTAGTCAAAAACATGACTAACTTCGGTGTATTTGTTGAAATCGAAGAAGGTATTGACGGTTTAATCCATATATCTGATCTTTCTTGGTCTAAAAAAGTTAACCACCCTAACGAATTCACTAAAGTTGGTGATACATTAGACGTAGTTGTTCTTGAATTAGACGTTGAAAGCCGTAAATTAAGCTTAGGTCACAAACAACTTGAAGAAAACCCTTGGGATACTTTCGAAACTATCTTTACTGTAGATTCAATCCACCAGGGAACTGTTGTTAAAGTAACTGATAAAGGTGCTGTTATTGCTTTACCTTATGGTGTTGAAGGTTTCGTACCTACTAAGCATATGGCTAAAGAAGATGGTACTACTATCAAAGCTGAAGAAACTAATGATTTCAAAATCATTGAGTTTAACAAAGATGCTAAACGTATCGTTGTTTCTCACGCCCGTATCTGGGAAGAGGCTAAAGCTGAAGCTGTTGCTGAAGAAAGAGCTACTAAGAAAAAAGAAGCTAAAGCATCTAGCAATGCAGTGAAAAAAGTTAAAGATTCAGTTGAAAAATCTACATTAGGTGATTTAGGCGTGCTTGCACAATTAAAACAACAAATGGAAGGTGAAGAGAATAAAGCTAAAAAAAGCTAGTTCCATTTAACTTTATATAATATAAAGGCCCTCAAAATTTGAGGGCCTTTTTTTTGCTCTAAAATTTGGACTCATATTATTACTTTTGAGCAACACACATGATACCTCCTACTATGAGAATAACACTTAGCTTATTTTTACTCATCATTCTTTCCTTTAAACTGAGTGCGCAAGATATAATACCTGCACCCGTTGAAATGAGGGCAGGATCCATACCCAACGAGAAATTTAGTATCGATAAAAACACTGTGATCTTTATTAATACTTCACAGGCGCAGTCTTCCGCTCAATTCTTATCAGATTATATCTCTAACCATTATAACTTACAACTGGAAATAATTACTGAGATTACAAAAATTGGCCCTCGGCGATCTATAAATTTAATTGTAGACAGCACATTATATCCCAATCCTGACAAGTACACACTCTCAGTGCTTCCAACCACAATAAATGTAGGGTCGCCATCTCCCCAAGGCATTTTCTATGCGATACAAAGTATTATACAGCTTTTACCATCGCAACCAGACAATCCGGAAAAACTGACTATTCCAACAGTGGAGATTATTGATTATCCCCGCTTTGCCTATAGGGGAATGCACCTTGATGTTAGTCGGCATTTTTTTGATGTTAATTTTATTAAGAAATACATTGATTATCTGGCACTGCACAAACTAAACTATTTCCATTGGCACCTGACTGATGACCATGGTTGGCGGATAGAGATTAAAAAACACCCCAAGCTTACGGAAATTAGTGCATGGCGTAATGGAACTATTATTGGCCTTTATCCTGGAACAGGAAACGACGGGATTAGATATGGAGGATACTATACACACGAGGAAGTTAAAGAGATAATAAAATATGCAGCAGAAAGGTACATCACCGTTATTCCTGAAATTGAAATGCCCGGACATAATATGGCAGTATTAGCCGCTTATCCGGAATTGGGAACCACTCCTTCCATACCAACTCAGGTGGCGCAAACATGGGGTATCTTCAACAAATTCAATAACGTGTTACAGCCAACTGAGAAAACATTTAGCTTTCTGGAAGATGTTCTGACAGAAGTAATGGAATTATTCCCTTCTCCGTACATTCATATTGGAGGTGATGAATGTTCAAAGATTTGGTGGAAACAATCTCCATTTGCCCAAAAGCTGATTAAAGAAAAAGGATTAAAAGATGAGAATGGTTTACAAAGCTATTTTATTCATAGAATGGAAAAATTTGTAAACAGTAAAGGAAAAACGATAATTGGATGGGATGAGATTCTGGATGGTGGCCTGGCGCCTAATGCTATTGTGATGAGCTGGCGTGGAGAGAAAGGTGGCATTGCAGCGGCAAAACAACACCATAAAGTAATCATGACTCCAGAAAATTCTATGTACTTTAATCACGGTCAGTTTATGAAAGATGACTCATTGACGGCGGCTAAATTTTTACCACTAAAAACTGTTTATGATTATGAGCCCGTTCCTGCTGAACTTACTGCCCAAGAAGCAGAATATATTTGGGGCGGACAGGGAAACCTTTGGTCGGAATATATTGCAAATCCAGCCAAAGCTGAATATATGCTTTTCCCCAGATTAGATGCACTTAGCGAAGTTTTATGGAGCCAAAAAAATAAACGCAATTATGTCGATTTTAAGAAAAGGCTAAAGAAGCAGTTTAAGCGTTACGATTTAATGCTTATAAATTACAGTAAAACATACACAAATAAGTAAAGGGAATTTTCAATTAATTTTGTGATTACTTATTACAGTTATATCTTTAAATAAATTAACGCCTTATATGGAATATCATACAAACTCATGTCCTTGTTGTCTCAACAAGAACAAGACTTTTTTTATTCTGAAAGAAATGCTAAAGAAATCGACCTTTCGGATTTAAATAATAATGTCGAATCTGCCCGAAAATCACTATACTGGATTGCAGGACTTAGCGTAATATCATTTTTTGTTGGATATTTTACAGCTAAAAATGAACAGGATAAATTCGCTATTCTATTTACCTCGGTGATACTTATAGGAGCTTTTTTAGCTTTTGGCGTATGGAGCAAAACCAAACCAACAGCAGCTATGATATCCGGATTGTCACTTTATGTGATTATCCATGTTATAAATGCCATTGTAGACCCCGTTACAATATTTTCAGGCATTATTTTAAAGGTGATTATTATTGTTTACCTTATAAAAGGAATTAGATCAGTTTTAGAAGTCGACAAACTAAAAAAAGAACTGAACATCAATTAATTGGAAACTCAGGAAATTCAGCAAATAGAATGCAGCCACTGTAATGGTTTAATATCTATCAACAATAAATATTGCAGCATTTGTGGTAAAGAACAGAAAAAAGACCAAACTCTTATAGACTCTAGAAAATGGCCCGGACTTAAACAGATCGGGCTATTTTTTGCTATAGAGCTTACTTGCTGTGTTGCAGCACTATCGATAGATAATTTCGACATATCTACAGCAATTATCTTTGATATAATAATGGCGGGAACAGCGGTGCTATTCTTCTCTTATAACTGGAGAAAAAGACCAAACTCTTATAGACTCTAGAAAATGGCCCGGACTTAAACAGATCGGGCTATTTTTTGCTATAGAGCTTACTTGCTGTGTTGCAGCACTATCGATAGATAATTTCGACATATCTACAGCAATTATCTTTGATATAATAATGGCGGGAACAGCGGTGCTATTCTTCTCTTATAACTGGAG
>NZ_JBFTIZ010000090.1:0-13470 GCF_056395165.1 Pedobacter sp. 10L46_2 | reverse complement strand
CGCAATAAGCAGTGTAACGAGAGTTAAAGAATTATGTAACCAGATTTAATGTAGGGGAAATTACTTCCTTTGTTTGTTTTTAATCGTTTGATTATCAGTGGTTTTGTTTGTGTTTGATTTTTTAAAGAATTTGATGTAAGAATCATAACACCTGCTTCTGATTTACCTCTAATTTGCAATCATTAACCATTTATAAATCGAACTTCATGAAAAAAAATTCAGTGCTTGCCTGGTCGGTAGTAGTAGCATTAGGCGGGTTTCTTTTTGGCTTTGATACCGCAGTGATATCAGGAGCCGAGAAATCAATTCAACAATATTGGAATCTTTCTGTATTTGAACATGGGCTAACCATTTCAATAGCCTTAATAGGTACTGTGATAGGCTCATTACTTGGCTCCAGACCATCTGATAAGTTCGGCCGCAAAAACACTTTGTATTTTGTTGCAGTAGTTTACTTGTTGTCATCATTAGGAACTGCATTGGCAGATAACTGGTATGTTTTTCTTGTATTCAGATTTATCGGAGGTTTGGGAGTCGGCACATCCTCAGTAACGGCTCCAATTTATATATCAGAAATTTCGCCGGCCGACAGACGTGGCCGTTTGGTAGGATTGTTCCAGTTTAACGTAGTACTTGGAATTCTGATCTCTTACCTTTCAAATTACCTGATTAGCCAGGGTGGAGAATCATCGTGGCGCTGGATGTTGGGTGTGCAAGCTGTACCATCTTTAGTTTTCCTGATCCTAATTAAGTTTATTCCCGAAAGTCCACGTTGGCTTATCCTTAAAAAAGGAGCTACTGAAAAGGCACTGGAAATATTAAGGATCATTAACCCGCTGAACTGTGAGGCTGAGTTAGCGGCAATTAAGGGATCAGAAAAGAAATTGGGAGAATCTTCAAAAAACAAGGAAAGTTTGTTCTCTGGTCAGTATTCGAAACCTGTGATATTTGCCGTGCTGTTTGCGTTTTTTAATCAGGTGTCGGGTATTAATGCCATTATCTATTATGCGCCCAGGATTTTTGAAATGGCCGGACTTGGTGCACATTCCTCGCTGTTATCAACAGTTGGAATTGGGCTGATTAATTTTGCATTTACCTTATTAGCATTAAATTTTATAGATAAAGTTGGTCGCCGTGTATTGATGTTAATCGGGTCTTTTGGCCTTATCGCTTCCTTATTTTTAGTGGCCTTTACATTTTATACCGAGCGCTTTAGTGGTATGGCTATTCCCATCTATATGATGGTGTTTATTGCTTTTTTTGCATTTTCTCAGGGAGCGGTTATTTGGGTGTTTATTTCAGAAATCTTCCCAAATCAGGTGAGGGCAAAAGGGCAAACCTTGGGCAGCTCTACGCACTGGGTAATGGCCGCTCTGGTTGCTTTTTACTTCCCTTATTTTGCCGAAACTTTTGGAGGTGCGGTAACTTTTAGCTTTTTCGGCACCATGATGGTTTTACAATTGTTATTTGTATGGCGCTTTATGCCTGAGACAAAAGGAAAATCATTGGAGAGCATCGGCGACAATATTGTTTTACATTAAATTTTAAACTATGAAACAAGAAATATCTTTAACGGCAGAAGCAGTGTGCTATGGAGAAATACTTTGGGACGTTTTGCCTGATGGTCCTCAGCCGGGTGGCGCACCTTTAAATGTTGCTTATCACCTCAATAAATTAGGTGTAGCATCTGGTTTGATTAGCAGAATTGGTGATGACAACAATGGGCATAAGCTGGAAGAACTGATGGGCAATTGGGGGATCAACAGGAGCTTCCTGCAAACCGACAAAGAGCACGCTACCAGTGAAGTGCTTGCCAGAATGAACAATGGGAATGAGGTGACTTATGAGATTGTTTTTCCGGTTGCCTGGGATTTTATTAATGAAGCAAATGAGTTAAAGGAACAAATAAAGCCAGCAAAATATTTCGTTTATGGTAGCCTGGCTTCCAGAAATGATACCTCCAGAAATACGCTTATCGAATTGTTGGATACTGATGCAATAAAAGTTTTTGATATCAATATTCGTCCGCCTTTTATTAATCATTCATTGTTAGAAATTCTATTAACTAAAGCAGACATTGTGAAGTTTAATGAGGCAGAGTTGAGTATGGTGCAGACTATGTTTAGCGGTTCATTTGAGGGAGAACCACAGATGGTTAAGTTTATCCAAAACCGTTTTAATGTCCCCGAAATCGTTGTTACTAAAGGAGAGTTTGGCGCTTCGTATTACAAGAATGATGAAGCACATCATATTTGGGGCAACGAGATAAAAGTAACGGATACGATTGGTAGTGGCGATTCTTTTCTGGCTGCTTTTATTGCCAGTCATTACCTTAAAGATCAACCTAAAGATATATTAATGAAAGCGATAGCCATGGGCGGGTTTATTGCAACCAAAAAAGGAGGCTGTCCTCAGTATGATATTGCCGAGTACATTCAGTTCAGAGATCAAATATTTAAACAGAAATAACCTAAACAACAACCAAATATTTAAACCATAACCAAATAAATCATGAGAAAATTTTTCTTGCTATGCAGCTTGCTGCTCATAGCGATAAGCGCGAGCTTTGGGCAAACCAGAGTCATTAGCGGAAAGGTAACTGATGGAGAATCAGTGCCTTTGGAGGCGGTGACAGTAGCAATTCCAGGTACTAAAACTACGGTTCTTACTGATCAGAACGGGAATTTCAAGATCAGCGCAGAGAACGGACAAGCGATAAAGTTTATTTATATGGGCGCAGATCCATATAGCTACACTATCACTGCAGACTCACAAAATATTCAGATCAAACTAAATGTTGCAAGTACCAGTTTGAATCAGGTAGTAGTAACCGGATATCAGAAAGAACGTAAGAAGGACATTACCGGGGCAGTAAATGTAGTAGACGTGAAAGGTATTAAAGATATACCAGTCGGGAATCCTGTTAAGTCTCTCCAGGGACGTGTGCCGGGTGTTTTTATCACTACAGATGGTTCTCCATCAGGCGGTGCTACTGTGAGGATTAGAGGCATCGGAACCTTAGGTAATAATGATCCACTTTATGTAATAGATGGTGTGCCATCGAAGAGAGGTTTGCAGGAATTAAATCCTAATGATATTGAATCTATTCAGGTTTTAAAAGACGCTTCTTCATCTACAATTTACGGTTCAAGAGCTGCGAACGGGGTAATCATTATCACTACTAAGAAAGCCAGGGCAGGATATTCAAAAATTGACGTAAATGTTTCTGCTTCTATTCAGAATTACGCTACCAAATTAAAAACCCTGGATGCAGAAGGCAGAGGCAGGGCTTACTGGCAGGCAGCCGTTAATGATAAAGCGGATCCGAATAAACATCAGATCTATCAGTTTGACTGGAATAATGATGTGAATAACCCAGTTTTAAATAAAGTTATTTATCCTGAGTTTATTGATAATGCTAAGACCATGAGGCCTGCCAATACAGATTGGTTTGATGCCATCTCACAAAATTCAATTATTCAATCGTATGATGTTGCCTTGAGCAATGGCAACGAAAAAGGAAATACCATGTTTTCTTTAGGCTATTACCAAAACAAGGGAATTGTAAAGTCTTCTAAAAACGACAAGTTTACTGCTAGGCTAAACACCGACTTTAATTTTTTAAATTCCAAGCTTAAAATAGGAGAAAATCTTACTGCCAGCTACATTAAAAATGCACTTACCCCGGTGAGTGATATTCTGTTTACATCGCTTGTACAGCAGCCAATTGTGCCGATACACACCATAGATGGTGGGTGGGGTGGGCCTGCCTCGGGTATGACCGACAGGCAAAACCCGGTGAGATTGATAGAAGATAACAGGCAAAATTCAAGCAGTTTCTATCGTATTATGGGAAATGTATATGCTGATTATAGTATTATTCCTGGATTAAACTTACGTACAAGCCTGGGGGTAGATTATAATGGAACTTACCAAAGGACATTGCGTAAATCATACATCTCCGGGTTTTTAGCAGATCCGTCTAATCAGGTCACTAATTCACAAAATTACGATGGTAACATAGTTTGGCAAAACACGCTGAACTACAAACTAACCAGTAATAAACATCAGGTGGAATTTTTGCTTGGTCATGAGCAGATTAAAAACATCAATCAATCATTCCTTGCCAGCAGACAGGGGCTAGCCTTAGAAACTATAGATTACGCTTATCTGGGTGCTGCAACAGGCAATACCTTAAATGAGGGAATAGGATCCGGAAATGCGCTGCTCTCTTATTTTGGAAAAGTAAATTATGTTTTTAATGACAGATATATTGTTTCAGCTACAATAAGGAGAGATGGTTCTTCGCGTTTCGGACAAGATAACCGTTATGGTACATTTCCTGCATTTTCTGCAGGATGGCGCGTTAGCGAGGAAGAGTTTATGAAAAAACTTCCATTTATTTCTGATTTAAAACTTAGATATGGCTGGGGTAAATCGGGTAATCAGGAAATTCCGAATAATGCTAACAGAGCGCTATATGCCGCTATTTATGGTATGGATCCGACATGGGATTTTGATGCAGGAAGTGCTTATGATATTACAGGCAGTGGTTCCGGACAATTGCCATCAGGTTTTACTTCAATACAAAGGGGGAACAATGCCCTGAAATGGGAATCTTTACAGGAATCTAATTTCGGTTTGGATTTTGGCTTGTTAAACAACAAAATCACAGGTTCATTTGACTATTTTATTAAAAATACCTCCGATATTTTAATTAAACCTGCTTATCTGGCTGTTTTGGGTGATGGGGGTAGTAAATACATCAATGGGGCTTCGATGCGTAACAAAGGATTTGATGCCTTACTGTCTTACGATAACAAATTTTCTGATGATTTTTCAATGAATCTGACGGGTAATTTTTCATTGTACCGAAACGAAGTTACTTATTTGCCAGAGGATGTTTTAGCTTCTTACCCGGGCAATGGAACCGATAAAACTGTTTTGAACAGACCAATTAATTCATTTTTTGGGTATATCGCCGATGGCTTGTTTCAAAATGCAGACGAAGTAAATTCTTCGGCAGCTCAACCTGGAAAAGGAATTGGCCGGATCAGGTATAAAGATTTAAACGGAGATAATGTTATAGATGATAAGGACAGAGATTTTATTGGTAATGCCAGCCCTAAATTTACTTATGGTTTAAACGCTTCCTTTACATACAAAGACTTTGATCTTAGCTTCTTTGTGCAGGCAATTAGCATCAAGGTAACAAATGAATTTAAAACTTATACTGATTTTTCATCCTTGTGGACAGGGACAAACTGGGGCCAGAGAACTCTTGATGCATGGACTCCGTCTAACCAATCCTCAACCATTCCTGCACTTACCTTAATTGATAATAATAACGAGGGCAGGTCATCAACCTATTTTATTGAAGATGGTTCTTACGTAAAACTAAGAAACTTACAGCTTGGCTATAACCTTAAGCGTGTGTTTAAATCGAAAATTCAGAATGCCCGCGTATTCATACAGGGAAGTAATTTATTTACGATCAAGAGTAAGTCGTTTACAGGTACCGATCCGGAAACTCCCAATTATGGATTTCCAGTACCTGTAATAGGAACTATTGGCCTGAACATTACATTGTAACCTAAAAATAACAGAACATGAAAAGATTATTATATACACTAGCGGTTCTTGGTGTCCTTCTTACGTCTTGTAAAAAGGTACTTGACGAACCAGCACAGGGAGTTGCTTCTGGTGAAGAACTGAATACTCCCGAAAATGTTGACAAGATGGTAATTGCAGCTTACTCATCTTTAGGAAACGACCATTATACCTCACCTTATTCAAGCATGTGGCCATACGGTAGCGTTAGAGGTGGAGATACTTATAAAGGAGGAGATGGACCAGGGGATTTGTCTGAATTCCATCTTTTTGAAACCTTTGTTACAAATAGGGTAGATAATGGTTTGTTGGATCAGTTGTGGTTTAGGCTTTATGTAGGTGTTGGAAGGGTTAATGACGCCTTAAAAAGAGTAAATGCTTTGTCTGATGCGGATTATCCTAAAAAAGCAGAAAGACAAGGAGAACTAAAGTTCCTGAGAGGCCATTACTACTTCCTGCTTAAAATCCTTTTTAAATATGTACCATTTATTGATGAAACACTTGTAAAAGAGGATTATCCAACAGTTTCTAACAGGGCATTAAGTAATGAAGAGTTGTGGGACAAGATTGCATCAGATTTTAAAGATGCAGCCGCTGTGCTTCCACCAGATCAAAGTGACAAAGGCCGGCCAAATAAATTTACTGCAAAGGCTTATTTAGCTAAAGCGCTTTTATATCAGGCGTACATTCAGGACGAAAGCAATACAGTAACTTCCATAAGCTCTGAAAAATTAACAGAGGTTAATGCTTTATGTGATGAGGTAATTGCATCCGGCAGATATCATTTAAGTGATGATTTTGCTAATAATTTTCTGTCTTCAACCGAAAATGGACCAGAGTCCGTGTTTGCTATTCAGTATTCGAAAGATGATGGAACACCTAAGGGGCGGCTTGACTATGGACACGCGCTTAATTACCCAATGAACCAGGATTATGGCTGCTGCGGATTTAATGTGCCTAGCCATGATTTGATTAACTCATTTAAAACTGATGCAAATGGTTTGCCAATGTTTGGCACCTACAACGATGTTGATGTTGCAGCGTCACTTGATTTTCAGACCAGCACTTTTGATCCTCGTTTAGATCATACTGTTGCTAAACCCGGAGCTCCTTTTAAGTATAAAACAGATTTTATATTTGAACGATTTTGGGCAAGGGCTCCTGCAGTTTATGATGCATTTGCAAGTTTAAAAGAGGCGGTATTGCCAGGTGATGCTTCTTTTCAGAAAATTCCGCCATTTATGTCGAGCTCTAAAAACTGGGAGATTATTCGTTATTCAGATGTACTTCTTTGGAAAGCTGAAGCGCTTATAGAACTTGGTAGACAAGATGAGGCTTACCCGTTGATAAATCAGGTAAGGGATCGTTCATCAAAAAGTAAAGCACTTCTTAAACTTGCTAACGGAAATCCAACCTCGAACTATAATGTTCAGCTATATCAGCCGGGCGTAAACTGTACATGGACTCAGGAATATGCCAGAAAGGCGCTTCGCTTTGAAAGAAGGATTGAGTTCGCAACTGAAGGCTATCATTTCTTCGATCTGGTACGCTGGGGCGTAGCGGCGCAAACCATGAACGCTTATTTTAACATAGAAAAATCAAGAGCCAACCATTTGGCTACCGCTAAATTTACAGCCGCAAGAGATGAGTATTTTCCAATTCCATTAAATCAGGTTAATTTTAGCAAAGGCTTATACCAACAAAATAAGGGTTGGTAATGGATTTAAAATATTATTATTACATAAACATACAATTTAACCTAAATAACTAAACGATGAAATCAATTTTAAAAGCCATACTTACCACGGGGCTAATGTTGTACTGCAGTATCTCAATTTTTGCAGCAGATATTTCTATTAAGATCACTAAGAAATACCTCAACTTACCTATATCTCAACGCCAGGATAGGGGAATAATGACATTTGAAATAGCGGGTAAACAAGAACGCTCATTTAAAATAAGATTGGCAACAGGGGAACCTGAGTACTGGGTTTTTAGCGACGTATCTGCTTATAAAGGAAAAACTATAAAAATAAGCTATGATGGTGATGCTACAGGACTTAGCAAAATCTATCAGGACGATAAGATTGCTGGTCAGGATTCTTTGTATCATGAGAAAAATCGCCCTCAGTTTCATTTTACTACAAGGAGGGGATGGGTTAATGATCCAAATGGATTGATATATTATGAAGGTGAATACCACTTGTTTTATCAGCACAATCCTTATGAGAGAGAATGGGAAAATATGTCGTGGGGGCATGCTGTGAGTAAAGATCTTGTACATTGGGAAGAGCTCGCGGTGGCTTTACATCCTGATAAGTTAGGTACTATGTTTTCTGGATCTGCTGTGATTGATTATGATAATACTGCAGGTTTTAATAAAGGAAAAATACCTGCAATGGTTGCTTTCTATACTGCCGACAATGCAGATAGAGAAATTCAATGTGTTGCTTACAGCTTGGACAAAGGCCGTACCTGGACTAAATATGAAAAAAATCCAGTTATAGACTCTAAGGAGAAATGGAATAGTAGAGATACACGCGATCCTAAGGTTTTCTGGTATAAACCAGGTAAACATTGGGTAATGGCTTTAAATGAGCGCGATGGTCATTCTATTTATACTTCTAAAAACTTAAAGGAGTGGAATTTTGAAAGTCATGTTACCGGATTTTGGGAATGTCCGGACCTTTTTGAATTGCCAGTTGATGGAGATAAAAATAAGACCAAATGGGTGATGTATGGTGCATCGGGTACTTATATGATTGGTTCATTTGATGGAAAAGCTTTTACTCCTGAAACAGGTAAGCTTTTATATACAACAGGGTCTATTTATGCGGCTCAAACCTATTCTAATATCCCTGAAAGTGACGGCAGACGTATTCAGATAGGCTGGGGAAGAGTAGCGCAACCGGGTATGGCTTTTAACAACATGATGTTATTGCCTACAGAACTGAAACTTCACTCAACAAAAAATGGAATTAGGTTGTATAATTTGCCTGTAAGTGAGACTGAACAATTGTTTGAACGTACAAACCAATGGGCTGGTTTAAAATCTGATGATGCAAATCAGAAACTTAAGGAATTCAATAGCGCTGATAAAATACGCATTAAAACTACCTTTAAGCTTTCGCATGCGACTAGTGCCGGGTTTAATTTATTTGGTCAGCGTATTATTGATTATGATATGAACAATAATACAATTAATGGGGTTTTCTATTCACCTGCAGATATGACCAGCATGGAGCTAACAGCTGATATTTATGTTGACAGAACATCTATAGAGGTGTTTATTGATGGTGGTGCTTACTCTTATTCAATGGAAAGAAAACCGGTTGATGATAATAAAGAGGGTTTCCATTTCTGGGGGAACAATATTGATGTTAAAAACCTGGAAGTGTATTCAGCTAAGTCTATCTGGAAATAGTTCTATTTAGAAATGGTGTATCAATCGTCATTCTGAAATAAATTCAGAATGACGATTGCATAATTTTACAGCCTCCTTTTACTTACAGTTTTTTAAATCTTCTGCTATTTGCTCTGGAGTATACATTCCTTGTTTATTACCGTATGTGTTGGTTATGTAAACAACTATTTGAGCAATATCTATGTTGGCCAGGGTAGCAAAATCAGGCATTTTTCCATCGTATTTTTTGCCGTTTACAGTAATCGGGCCTGATGCGCCATTTTTTATAAAACAAGCTATTTTTTGTTTGTTCTCCCTTAGAAAAACGGTATCTGTAAGGGGCGGAGCCAAAGCATTTAATCCTTCTCCTTTTGAACCATGGCAATTTTGGCAATGTTTAATGTAAAGATCACGGCCGTTTGCATAATAGATGTCTTGCTTTAGCTGTTCTGAGCTTTGACAAGAATAGATCATTGTAGCAATTGTGATCAGAAATAATGTGCTTATTATTAATTTACGCATAACTACTTCTTATCTTCTGCTAGTAAAACCGGGATATCTTTGGTAAGCTGTGCAACCTGCTCGGGGTTAGTTCCGTCATAAGCTCCACGTATACGTTTTTGCTTATCAATTAAGATTAGCCAACCCTGGTGTACATATCCCTCCTTAGCTGTGCTATCTTCAATTACTGCAACCAGATAATCCTTTTCCGCGATCTTGTAGATGCTGTCTTTTGAGCCATAAGCAAATTGCCATTTTGGGCCATCTACGCCTAGTTTTTGCGCATACTTCTTTAAAACTGATGGATGATCGTATTTAAAATCGATGGTGTGTGAAAGGAACATCACATCAGGATTGTCTTTGTATTTGTCGAATATGGTTTTCATGCTGCGGTGCATGGTAGGGCATATAGTTGTACACGAAGTGAAAAAGAAATCAGCTATATAAATTTTATCTTTAAAAGTATCGTTGTTAATAAGGGTGCTGTCCTGATTTAAGAAGCTAAATGCAGGTATAGTTTTATATACCGTATCAACGCTGGTTGATCCATCTGCATTTTTAACTGTTGCTGCTTCTCTGGGGCCTAAAATAGGAAGCTTTTTTTGATCCTGACAAGAGGCCAGAAACACTATGCTACCAAATAAAAATGCGGATAAAATGGATCGGTTAAATTTCATAATAATGCTTTTAGAATGTTGCAAAGGTACACTACTCAAAAATTAATATGTAATGTGTGGGTAATAAAATGTAAGTTTGCAGCTTATAAGTTCTTTACTTTAATTCTTCATCAACCGGAGAGGTTTTACTTAATTGTAGATTAATAGGGAATCGTGTGTAAATCACGAACTGTCGCGCAACTGTAAGTAACACAAAGGTTTTTACCCTTAGAGTATCCACTGTTCCAGTTATGGAATGGGAAGGATGGTAAAAATGTTACAAGTCAGGAGACCTGCCTTCACCGAATTGACAATGCTTTCGCGATTTGAAGCACAAGTCAGGTATGATGTATTGACGTCCGTCATATCGACGGTAGGAGATATCCCTTGTTTATGTCAGGAGGTCTCTCTCTGCGTGCGAGATGACGGCATCTTGAGTACATCTTTTCCTTTCTTAATCTTCTTTATTTCTATTGCATTGCGAAGTTCAGCAAAGGGCTTTTAACTGATTTTTTCAATTAAATGCAAGAAAAATGCTAACAAACAATCTAGGCTATCCGCGAATTGGTAGCAACAGAGAACTCAAAAAAGCCTGCGAGCAGTATTGGTCGGGCAAAACAACAATTCAAAACCTGGTGCAGGTTGGAAGAAACATCCGTCAGCAAAATTGGGAATTACAAAAGCAAGCGGGTATTGATTTAGTTCCCAGTAACGACTTTTCATTCTATGACCAGGTATTAGATCTTTCGTTAACAGTTGGGGCAATCCCTAAGCGTTATCACGAGGTTATTTTAAATAAAGGCAATTCAGAATTAGACCTTTATTTTGCAATGGCCAGAGGCTATCAGAAAGACAACTTGGATATTACGGCCATGGAAATGACCAAATGGTTTGACACTAACTATCATTATATTGTTCCCGAATTTGTAAAGGATCAGCAGTTTAAACTGTTTTCGACCAAGATATTAGATGAATATAATGAGAGTAAAAGACTAGGCATTAAAACCAAACCTGTAATTATTGGTCCGGTTACCTACCTTTTGCTTGGTAAAGAAAAGGAAGCCGGGTTTGAAAGGATAGACCTTATTAAAAATCTGCTTCCGGTATATATCGATATTTTAAAGAAACTGGAAGAGCAACATGTTGAATGGGTACAGTTTGATGAGCCTTTTCTCTCTTTAGATTTAACAGATAAAGATAAAGCAGCTTATAAATATGTGTATGCGGAAATAAAAAAGCAATTTCCTAATCTTAAAACGTTGCTTACTACCTATTTTGAAGCTTTAAAAGACAATAAGGAATTAGCAACATCGTTACCGGTTACTGCATTGCATATTGATCTTGTGCGAAATCCGGAGCAATTACAACCTGTTTTGGATGTTATTCCTTCTAATTTAATTTTATCAGTTGGCGTTGTTGATGGTAGAAACATTTGGAAAAATGATTTTAAAACCTCATTGGCTTTAATTGAAACTGCACAAGCTAATATTGGTATTAAAAGATTGATTATTAGCCCATCGTGCTCGCTTATACACTCACCATGTGATCTTGAACTGGAAACAAATGAATCTGTTTTAACCCCAGAGATTAAGCAATGGCTTTCGTTTGCTAAGCAAAAGGTAGATGAAATTGTCACTTTAAAACAATTAGTTAATGGAGAAGAGGCGGCAGCCGAAAAACTGGCGGAGAATATTAATGCGAATGAAAACCGCAAAACTTCTTCCTTAATCCATAATCAGGCGGTAAAACAAAGAGTTGCTGGTATAACTACTAAAGATGAAAATCGGGAAAATGCTTTCGCAATTCGTAAAGAAGCACAGCATAAGGCATTAAAACTTCCTTTGTTCCCAACAACAACTATAGGGTCATTTCCGCAAACACCTGAGGTAAGAAGTTGGAGAGCTAAATATAAAAAGGGCGATTTAACTCTTGCAGAATACGACGCGTTAATTGAAAAGGAAACTGAAGAAACGATTCGTTTTCAGGAAGAATCGGGTATTGATGTTTTAGTACACGGCGAGTTTGAACGCAATGATATGGTTGAATACTTTGGTGAGCAACTTGCAGGTTTTACATTTACTAAAAATGGATGGGTGCAGAGTTATGGTAGCAGATGTGTAAAACCACCAGTAATCTATGGTGATGTGCATCGACCGAAACCGATGACTGTTAGGTGGTCAGCATATGYGCAATCACTTAGTGATAAGTGGGTTAAGGGAATGCTTACTGGTCCGGTAACTATTTTGCAATGGTCATTTGTTAGAAATGATCAGCCCAGATCAGAAACCTGTACACAGATTGCGCTTGCAATTAGAGATGAGGTTGTGGATCTTGAAAAGGCAGGGATTAAGATCATACAGATCGATGAACCCGCTATCCGCGAAGGTTTACCATTGCGTAAGGCCGATTGGCAAAATTATTTGCATTGGGCAGTTAGGGCGTTCCGTATCTCAGCAAGTGGGGTCGAAGATGAAACTCAGATTCATACCCATATGTGCTATTCTGAATTTAATGACATCATTCAGAACATCGCCGATATGGATGCTGATGTAATTACGATAGAGTGTTCAAGATCACAGATGGAATTATTAGATGCCTTTGCTGATTTTAAATATCCAAATGAAATTGGTCCGGGTGTTTACGACATCCATTCGCCAAGGGTTCCGAGCAAAGAAGAGATGGTTTTACTACTTGAAAAGGCCAAATCTGTTATTCCGGCAGCCCAACTTTGGGTGAATCCTGACTGCGGTTTAAAGACCCGCCACTGGGATGAAACAAAAAAAGCTTTAATAGAAATGGTCGCAGCTGCAAAAGTACTGCGGGAATATGTGGAAGAAGCCGTAACTTTGTAAAAAAAAGGGGCAGGTTTTATGCCTGCCCCTTTTTACAGAATTACATAAACATAAATGAGAATAAGGAAAAATGCGGTGATTACCGCGGTTGGGGGTTATGTTCCGGACACTATTTTAAGTAACCATGACCTTGAAAAGATGGTAGATACCAATAACGAATGGATTGTTGCCAGGACCGGGATAAAGGAGAGAAGAATAGTAAATGATCCAAATATTGCTACATCCGACATGGCTACTTATGCCTTGAATAGATTGATGGAAGAAGGAAATGTAGATCCAGATGAAATTGATTGTGTAATTGTCTCTACTTCAACACCAGATTACGTAATGGTATCAACCGGGAGTATGGTTTGTGAAAAGGCAGGTTTAAAAAATGCATGGGGTATTGATACTAACGCAGCTTGTAGTGGTTTTTTATATGCACTAACACTAGGGGCAAGTATGATAG
>NZ_JBFTIZ010000089.1:0-13575 GCF_056395165.1 Pedobacter sp. 10L46_2 | reverse complement strand
GTTGTACACCGTTGCTAAAAATAAAACTAAAAATTATTTAAAGCGAGATAACCTCTTCCAGCAGAAACTATCTCCAGAGATTCAGTACCATGCCGCTAAAATGGAAGAATTTGAGCTTGATCTGTCTGTGAAAAATATCGGGGATAGCCAGCTTGCCATGATCTTTACCATATGTAACCCTGAGATATCCACCGAATCTCAGGTGGCACTGGCATTGAATTTACTTTGTGGATTTGGTATCCAGGAGATTGCTGATGCTTATCTGACCAATAAAGAAGTGGTCTATAAAAGACTTCAAAGAGCGAAGGAGAAGTTAAAGGAAGTAAATGTCAGGATTGAACAGCCGGATTTAACTGAAATCAGCAAACGTGTAGATACTGTGCTAATCACCCTGTATCTTTTGTTCTCTGAAGGTTATTATTCGACAACGCAGAACACAACTCTCCGAAGAGATTTTTGCGCGGAAGCGATGCGTCTGACCTATTTATTAACCGCTCAGGAGAGAACCAATCTTCCCGAAGTAAATGCATTGTTTTCATTGATGTGTTTTCATGTTTCTCGCTTTGATGCCCGCGCAAATCAGGACGGAGAAACTATATTGTACCACGATCAGGATGAAAGCCTTTGGAATAAGGAATTGATTGATCAGGGCAAGTACTATTTAGGTTTATCTGCCAATGGCAATCAGTTAACCAAATATCATTTGGAAGCTGGTATCGCATATTGGCATACCCACAAAGAGGACACGCCAGAAAAATGGTTACAAATTCTTGAGCTATATAATAACCTTCTGATTATAGAATATTCGCCAATTGTTGCTTTGAACAGGACTTTTGCCCTTGCCAAGGCTTATGGGAAGGCGATAGCTATTGTGGAAGCAGAAAAGTTGAAACTTACAGATAATCTTTTTTATTATTCACTGCTGGGTAACCTGTACACAGATATTGATGATACAGTTGCTTTGCAGCATTATAGACAGGCACTTTTACTCGCCAGTTCGAACGCCGACAAGACAATTATCACCAAATACATTCGGCACTTGACCGTTTAATTCTTAGGTACTTTGCCCAGATAATTATCAAGGCTCCAACGATAAGACGATAGGGTAGCCAATATAAATGCACCAGCACTTGCGCTAAAAACGGAATAATTTAAAGGTGCTTTTAACCCTAGCGTAATGGTCATCACGAATGCAAATGACAACAGCAGCAGGAAACTTCCAATAGCGGATTGCCTGGTTCTATAACCGATAATGAGCAATAGCCCAAATAGCGCTTCACCTGCAGTTGCAATAAAACCCATGATATCTGAAATCGATTTGGATAAAAATGGGAGTAGAGTGTGGGTGTATTCCTGAAAAGACTCCCAGTTGCCCCAGGCAATATTAGTTTGTCCTGCGGCACCCAGCCAGCCAATTCTGTCCAGGACTGCAGAGAAAAAACCAAGTCCTAATGCAATACGCAGAAATAGTTGGGCTGTATCCGTATATTTTTTCATCAATATATTCTTTATTTATAATGCTTTGTTATTAACCTAGGCTAAATGTACTAAAAAGCCTTCTTAGAAAAGATAAATGAGGGTGTCCGAAAAAGTGAGGTCGTCATCTCTTCTATTGTCGAGATGACGATGTGGCATGATGCCATTAGCATAACGACCACCCTCATTTTGTGAAGTATTCCTGCTAACCTTATCTTAAATTACCTGGTTTGCGAATCCAGTTACTATAAGTTTGCTTACCAATACGGGCGTTATCCCCGGGCACAAGAGACTGATCGTTAATTTCTGTACCAAAATATGGAGCATGGACATCTGAGATCACTTCTCTGTTGTCATTTTTAAGGCTAAGGTATTGCCTTACGATTTCATCAAGCCCAATTTTTTCTGGCCCCGCAACTTCTGCTGCGCCATTTAAGGGAGTTCCCACAGCAATATCAGCCAGAGCTTCAACAACATCATCTGATGCGATGGGTTGGAACTTAGCTGACGAAACATGGATCTGATCTCCTTGAGTCCCAGCCTGTGCAATACCTCCTACAAATTCAAAGAATTGTGTGGCATGAAGGATAGAATAAGGAATTCCGGATTCTTTAATTAGTTTCTCTTGGGCAAGTTTGGCCAAAAAATAAGTGTTGGCGTTCGGACGATCGGTGCCAACAACCGATAGCGCAACATGGTGTTTTACGCCGGCAATTTTTTCTGCAGCAATCAGGTTGCGTCCAGAAGTTTCGAAGAAATCCAATACTGCCTTTTGTTCAAATGATGGAGAGTTGGCTACATCAACTACTACTTCTGCGTCTGTTAAAGCTTCTGCCAGTCCTTCTCCGGTAACAGCGTTTACTCCAGTTCCCGGCGAAGCCGCCAATACTTCATGACCCGCTTCGCTTAAAGTGTTTACCAGTTTTGTTCCAATGAGGCCAGAGCCTCCGATTACGACAATTTTCATATGTTAATTTTAAAATTTTGATTGTTTATGATGATAACAATCGTCATTTTAAAATTGGACAAATCAGCAAGTCTTAACTCTTGTTGGTTAAATCAAGATCAGCCTTAATGCACTGATAGAAATTATTTTTTATACAAAAAAGCTTAATCAATTGCCAATATTATTTATTTCTGCTACTGTTTATCTTCTAAATTTGTTATACACATAACCGAAAAACCAGATATCACATGAACAGAAGACTATTGTTGGGCTTGATGTTAATCCTGCTCACAACCTCTGCCTTACAGGCGCAAAAGAAGATTGGTAATGAAACCCCAGAGCAAAAAGACAAAAGAATGGAATGGTGGAAAGATGCCAGATTTGGGATGTTTATCCATTGGGGCTTATACGCTTTACCTGCCCGCCACGAATGGGTAAAAAGTAATGAACACATTACTAACGAAAATTACCAGAAATATTTCGATCAATTTAATCCTGATCAGTTCCAGCCTAAACTATGGGCAAAAAAAGCGAAAGCAGCAGGAATGAAATATGTTGTATTAACCACTAAACACCATGAAGGTTTTACATTGTTTGATAGCAAGTTCACCGATTACAAAGCAACCAATACTTTGGCTAAAAGAGATTTAGTAAAAGAGTTTGTTGATGCTTTTAGAGCAGAAGGCTTAAAAATTGGTTTCTATTACTCACTGATAGATTGGCATCACCCAGATTTCACAGTTGATGAATATCATCCTTTAAAACCGGCAAACAATGATGAAAATCAATATTTAGCATTGAATAAAGGTAGGAATATGGCTAATTACCGTAAATATTTAAGCAATCAGGTTAATGAGATTTTAACTAAGTATGGAAAAATTGATATACTCTGGCTTGATTTCTCATATCCAGGTAAGCATGGCAAGGGCAAAGAAGACTGGGCATCTGTTGACCTGTTAAAGCAGATCAGAAAATTACAGCCGGGTATAATTGTAGATAACAGACTGGATCTAGATGACTACACAGACGGTGCAGATTTTGAAACACCAGAACAGGTTAGTACCGAAGCTTTGGCAAAATTTAAAGGTAAGACATGGGAAACATGCCAGACTTTTTCAGGTTCCTGGGGCTATTACAGAGATGAAAATACCTGGAAAACTAATAAACAATTGCTGAGCTTATTAGTTACCTCAGTTGCCAATGGTGGTAATTTATTGTTAAACGTTGGTCCAACAGCCAGGGGCGAATTTGATAACCGGGCAAATACCGCACTGGATAGTCTTGGACTTTGGATGCATGCTAATTCTAAGTCAATTTACGGATGCACTTTTGCACCAGATAAATTTAAACCTGCTCCGGGAACCCAGCTTACCTACAACAAAGCTGGCAAAAAACTGTATGTTCATCTTTTTGAATATCCTAAAGATGGCAAAATAGTGCTGGATGGATATGGTGAAGACGTCGTTTATGCCCAGTTTTTACATGATAATTCAGAACTCTTAACTGATAAAGACAAATCGACTTCCGGTAGTCTTGTCTTGAAATTACCAACCCAAAAACCAAACTTTCAAATTCCGGTTATTGAATTGAGTTTGAAATAATTCATTTTATTGTCTCGCAGCTATTTCTGTGAGACAATAATTTTCTATATTTGTTAGGCAATCGATTGTTTCGTTGTTTAATAACCAAATAAAAGTATGACGATCTGTAAACGAGTTATGTGTTGCGTGGCATTTTTCACCTGCTGTGCAACTTATACCTGGGCCCAAAGCGCCAACCCTTATGTCCTAAACGCAGGAACTAAACCTTATTTATTGCGTAGTTATCTCATGTTCGATGGAAAGAAACGTACACACGTAATTTCTGTAGGCACTTCTGAGAAACTGAACTATTCTTATGATTTGAAACAGGGAGCATTATTGCAGGTATGGCGTGGGCAATTTCTTGATGTGACTGAAATGTGGAAGGATAGAGGAGAGCCTCAACTAGCCAAACCTTTAGGTACTGTGTTACCCCTTTCTGCAGCTCCTGCAATTACAGCACTGACTGATCAAAATGCAGTATGGCCTGATTCTATAAGCTTTGATGATCTCCAAAATAAGGGATATGTATTAGATAAGAGCAAGATGCCAACGTTTTTATATTCCTCAAATGGTGCTGATATAAGTGATAAAATAGTAGTGCAAAGCGGAGGTAGTGGTATAGACCGTACAATAAGCATTAGCAATAGCAAGGGACCTCTTTATTGCAGGATTGCTGCCGCACAAACTATCACTGCATTGAAAGACAACACTTATAGCATTGGAAATAAAGCATATACTATAAAAGTATCCGCTGAAACAAAGACTTTTATAAGGAAAACAAAAAATGGTCAGGAACTGCTTGCTCAATTGGCCAATGGAACTGATTCATTAACCTATTCTCTAATCTGGTAATCAAAGAATGAAAAATTCAAAATACTTATTGTCTCTTTTATTACTGGGTGCTGGTATTGTAAACTCAAATGCACAAACAGAAAGTCAAATATTTCCAATTGTTACTGTTCCAATTCCCAAAGAAATAGCACTTGAAGTTGGTGGAATGACCTTTTTACCCAACGATGAATTGGCTGTGGCTACACGCCGTGGCGAGGTATGGATTATCACAAATCCATATATGAAAGATGGGGAGCAACCTAAATATCGCCTATTTGCGCATGGTATGCATGAAATATTAGGCTTAAACTATATTAAGGGGGATATTTATCTGACTCAGCGCGCTGAGCTTACACGCCTCCGGGATCTGGATGGTGATGGTGAAGCCGATGAATACCGAACAATGTATTCCTGGCCATTATCCGGCAATTATCATGAGTATGCCTATGGCCCTATGCTAGACAAGGATGGCAACATGGTAGTTACCCTAAATTTAGGGTGGATAGGATTTGGAGAAAGCATGTCCAAATGGCATGGCTGGATGCTCAAATTCACTCCCGATTTTACCATGAAGCCCTTTGCTACTGGCTTCCGTTCACCTGCGGCTTTCGCTCTGAATAACAATGGTGATGTATTTTATGCAGAGAATCAGGGCGATTGGGTAGGCTCAGGTAGCATCACTCATGTTGAAGAGGGCGACTTTTTAGGCAACCCTGCAGGCTTGATCTGGGCTGATCAGCCTGGCTCTCCAGTAAAGCTTCGGAAAAAAGATATTCCGGATACAGGTGAACCCAAGTACGATGTAGCCAAAAGGGTACCCGGATTAAAAACTCCTTCTGTATGGATCCCACATTCTATCATGGGTAATTCAACTTCCGGAATCCTTAATTATTCAGATAATGGAAATATGGGCCCTTTTAAAGGACAGCTGTTTGTAGGCGACCAGGCCCAGAGTAAAATCAGTAGGGTATTCCTTGAAAAGGTTAAAGGGGTTTACCAGGGGATGGTATTTCCTTTTCGTGAAGGATTTTCTTCGGGTATATTAAGAATGAACTGGGGTTCTGATGGCAGTATGCTTGTAGGTATGACTTCAAGAGGATGGTCTTCAACCGGAAAAGAAGAATATGGACTGCAGCGTTTGACTTGGTCTGGCATCATGCCTTTTGAGGTGCAAACCGTAAAGGCTCAGCCCGACGGTTTCGAGCTGGAATTTACCATGCCAGTAGATGAAAAAACTGCCCGTAATGCTGGCTCTTATAAATTATCGACTTTTACTTATAAGTACCATCATATTTACGGAAGTCCGGTGATAAACCAATCTCCCCGCAACATTAAAGCAATCGTAATCTCTCCAGATCATAAACGCGTACGATTAGTACTGGATAGTTTAAAAGAAGGGTATATTCATGAGATCAGAACTGAAGGACTACGCTCAGAAGGCGACAATACCCCTCTGCTCCACAATTATGGATATTATACTTTAAATAAGATTCCGGATGGAGAAAAAGTAGTGGCAACGGCCGAAAACAAACCAACTGGTAGCATGCAGACTTCAAACGCAGCACAAGGTATGGATCATCATCACATGGGGAATATGACAGCCAACAACAGCAAAATTACTGGTAGTACTGCAGCAGGGAAACACATTACCAAACAGCCAATAAGCTGGAAGAACGGGCCGGATAAAACCATTTTATTAGGAACCAAACCGGGATTGAAATTTGACATTACAAATTTGACTTTAAAAGCAGGAACGAAAGTGAAGCTAACCTTTGCCAATACAGATGATATGCTGCACAATTTTGTGCTCACAACTCCAGGAGCGGGTAATGTTGTCGGAGAAATGGTGATGAAGATGGGGCTTGATGGTGAAAAGTATGATTTTGTTCCTAATAGTGCTAAGGTACTTGCACATACCACATTATTGCAACCGGGAAAATCAGATACTATTTATTTTACTGTACCAAAAACACCTGGGATATATCCTTTTATCTGTTCTTATCCTGGCCACTACACGGTAATGAAGGGACAGATCAAAGTGATTAAATAGATCATGAACCTAGCGATTGTAATATGTTCTTCTTCCTTTAACAGTGTTACAATAATCGTATAAGTTCATTCGCAATAGATGAGCGCCGAGTGCCAGGCTCGCAAGAGTATCGATGCCATATTTTTTATCCAGCAAGCTTAAAATATAATCTGTCATATAGGGATGAGTAAAATCATCCCTTTGTACTTTTACTTCAAGGTTATTAATGGTATAATAATAGATCCAACTCGTAATGATCTTTTGTATCAGGAATTCTTGCTCTGAAACAAGTAACTCATAATTTCTTTCTTGTACAGCAATAGGACTAAAATCTATGTTCAGGAACTGTATAAAATGATTATAATGGACGTCAAATAATTCCCTGGTCAGATTGTTAAATAAACAATTGACATTTTTATTTTCCACCCTCAGGTGTTTACCTTCGGGTTGGATAAAGAAAAGTTCAGCGGTTTTAACCCAGGGTTTTCCAGGTCGATAATGATAGATATCATCCGGATGTCCGCTGTCTTTTGAGTAGAATRACGGTTTCAATGCAATACGGCTTCTAGAAAATCTAGATCCTCCTCTTCATCAAACCCGAGTTCATCTTCTTCATCAAAATCGAGATTATCAAGATCTTCCTCAATTGGGAATTCATCATCCTCAAGATCATCATCTTCAAATTGGATATCGTCGTCTTCTGGTGGGCCATTCAATAATGAATTCCAATTATCAGTTTCTGCTGTTAAAGCTGGATCCATGATCGCTGTCTGCTTTTCTTTTATTTTGGTTTCCATAAAGCTGTTTTGATTAGTTTTCAAATTTTACCAATACGCTCGTCCAAAGTATTAAGGTATACCCTAAAAAATATAAAACCTTAATTACTTTAAATTTACGGTTTTAATTGAGAACTAGGAAGATAAAAAAACATCTGGTCGTGCGGCATCACTGTCTTTTCTCAATATTGTCAATTTATTAGAAAAGCTAGCTAAATTCTGCATCTCTTCATGTCTTTCTATGGGCTATTTTTGTTAAAAAAAATAAACTATGAAAATAAAATGGTCGGGCGTATTTCCAGCCGTAACAACCAAGTTTACGGATAATGATGAGTTAGATTTCAATGCATTTGACGAAAATATCTATGCCCAGCTCGAGGCGGGTGTTGATGGACTAATCCTTGGGGGATCTCTGGGCGAAGCAAGCTCACTTACAAACGAAGAAAAATTTGGGTTACTGTCTCATACCATAAAATTGGTAAATGGAAGGGTACCGGTTTTACTCAATATTGCAGAATCAACTACCAAAGCAGCAGTACAAGTCGCAAAAACAGCTAAGGAATTAGGGGCTAGCGGCTTAATGCTTTTACCACCAATGCGTTATTATGCCGATGATGAAGAAACACTTGCTTTTTTTAAATCAGTTGCTGAAAGTACAGACTTACCAATCATGATTTACAACAATCCAGTAGATTATAAAATTGAGGTAACATTGGATATGTTCGCAGAACTTGCTAACTATGAAAACATTCAGGCTGTCAAAGAATCGACAAGGAACATTTCGAACATTACAAGAATGATCAACAGATTTGGAGACCGGTTTAAAATCTTTACGGGAGTAGATCCTATCGCTATGGAAAGTCTGGTAATGGGAGCACATGGATGGGTAGCAGGACTTGTAGATGCCTTTCCTAAAGAAACAGTAGCAATTTACCGCTTGGTAAAATCTAACAGGATACAGGAAGCTTTAACAATTTACAGGTGGTTCCTTCCGGTTCTTGAATTGGATATTCATCCTAAACTTGTACAATATATAAAACTCGCTGAGGTGGGTACCGGTATAGGAACAGAAAACGTAAGAGCACCGCGATTAAAAATTAAAGGTAAAGAACGCGAGCGTGTCCTTAAGATTATTAACGATGCATTGGTGGCAAGACCTGTATTACCAGAAAACAGCTGGGGAGTGTTAGAATCACCAGCTGTATGAACGGAAGGAGCATAATTGCATCCCAATATTCCAAAAGGACAGCCAAAGTCTTCTATGCGAGTAATCCTGCATCAGGTGAGCTACTTAAAGAGGAATTTTTCAATGCTGTTGTCGAAGATTTAAATGAGGCAATGACTGCAGCGACAGAAGCGCACTACAAACAACTCCCTAAAAGTATCAGGGTTGCCTTCCTTAGAAGTATAGCAGAGGAACTTGAGTTTATCGGTGAAGAGTTGGTAGCGCGTGCGCAGTTGGAAAGTGGTTTAACTAAAGTACGCTTAACAGGCGAATTGGCAAGAACTACCGGACAACTCAGGCTCTTTGCAGACCAGGTTGAAGAAGGTTCATGGCTGAATGCCATCATTGATACTGCTATTCCAGATCGACAACCAATTCCTAAACCCGACATCAGGCGAATGCTGGTGCCCTTGGGGCCAGTGGTTGTATTCGGTGCGAGTAATTTCCCGCTTGCATTTTCTGTTGCCGGAGGAGATACGGCTTCTGCATTTGCTGCCGGTTGCCCAGTTATTGTGAAAGCCCATGCTGCCCACCCTGGCACCAGTGCGCTTGCTGGTCAGGCGATCATGCGCGCCCTACACAAATCTGGAGTACATCATGGTTTTTTTTCAATGTTATTTGATGAGGGCTATGAAATAGGAGAAATGCTTGTTAAGCATTCAGAAACCAGAGCGGTCACTTTCACAGGTTCATATCAAGGAGGAATGGCTTTACTCAAAATGGTGCAGCAGAGGAAAAATCCGATTCCATTTTTTGCAGAAATGGGAAGCATAAATCCCATATTTCTGTTGCCACAGGCATTAAAAAGCAGGGCAGGGCAAATTGCTTCCACTTATGCAGGATCAATTACCATGGGCGCAGGACAATTTTGTACAAACCCAGGTTTGCTGATTGCTGTTAAATCAAAGGAGCTTGATATTTTTATAGAACACTTAAAAATAGAAATAGAGCGTGTAGCTTCTGCTACCATGCTTACAGTTGGCATCTACAACAATTATAAAAAACGAACCACAGAGGTGCTTAAACAACCAAATACAGAAGTTTTAGCGGCTTCCCTGGTTTTAAATGCTGATGCCAGCTGTCAGGCACTATCTATTGTATCAWCAATTTCGGGGAACGAATTTCTCCAAAACCCAGTGCTTCAGGAAGAAATTTTTGGGCCATACTCTATGCTTGTTATAGCCGACGACACCAGGCAGCTTACTGATATAGCCGATATCCTGCAGGGGCAATTGACCATTACAATGATGGCTGAACCATCGGAACTGGCTGAATATCATTTGCTGATCGAGAAGTTAAAAGATAAAACGGGCCGTTTAATCCTCAACAATCCACCAACAGGGGTAGAGGTTTGCGCAGCCATGCAACATGGCGGACCTTTCCCGGCTACAAATGATTCACGTTTTACTTCTGTTGGATCAACCGCTGTGCTTCGTTTTTGTCGACCATTAGCCTGGCAAAACTGGCCTGATGAAATGCTTCCTGATGAATTAAAAGAAAAGAATCCACTCAATATTTTCAGATTGATAAATAACAAATGGACTAAATAGCCATGAATAGCAAAACTTTTTTTTGTGTAGATGCACATACCTGCGGTAACCCGGTAAGGCTTGTCGCCGGAGGAGGACCCGTCCTAAACGGGAAAAATATGAGTGAGAAACGGCAACATTTTTTGAAAGAATTTGATTGGATCCGCAAAGGGTTAATGTTTGAACCCCGGGGCCATGATATGATGTCGGGCAGTATACTTTATCCTCCTCATGATCCTGCAAATGATGTTGCAGTATTATTTATAGAAACGAGTGGCTGCCTTCCAATGTGCGGACATGGTACAATTGGCACCATCACTATAGCCATTGAAGAAGGATTAATAAAACCAAAAATCCCAGGACTTGTACGCATGGAGGCGCCTGCCGGTCTGGTTTTAATTGAATATAAAGAAACAGCTGGAAAGGTGATTTCTGTTAAACTTCGAAATGTGCCTGCGTACCTCGCCGCTGAAAATCTTTCGATTGAATGTCCGGAATTGGGAGAGTTCTTTATTGATGTTGCCTATGGCGGTAATTTCTACGCCATTATTGATCCTCAGAAGAATTTTAAAGGCATACAGGAGCATACCGCCGGTCAGCTTATTAGCTGGAGTCGAGATATCCGAAAGCAAATCAATGAAAGGTATAGTTTTGTGCACCCGCAAGATCCTACAATTAATGGCTGCAGCCATATTCTTTGGGCGGGAGATACGATTGATCCTACCGCTACCGCTCGAAATGCGGTATTTTATGGCGACAAAGCTATAGATCGTTCACCTTGCGGCACGGGTACATCAGCTAGAATGGCGCAGTGGCATGCAAAGGGAAAATTGAAAAAAGGAGATGTTTTTATTCATGAAAGCATCATAGGAAGCAAATTCACAGGTAGGATTGAGGATGTTGTTACGATGGATAAATACGATGCTATTATTCCAAGCATCGAAGGCTGGGCCGAAGTATATGGATACAACACCATTAAAATAGATGACAGAGACCCGTATGCTCATGGATTTCAGGTGATATAAGATATAAGAAACAAATGCAGAAAATTATAATAATAGGTGCTGGAATTGTCGGACTAAGTTCTGCTTATTACCTAAGCAAAAAGGGACATCAGGTAACCGTAATCGACAAAGGCAGTATTAAAGACAGTTGCTCATTTGGCAATGCGGGTATGATCGTTCCCAGTCATTTTATCCCGCTTGCAGCACCCGGAATGATTAGTCAGGGGTTTAGATGGATGTTCAATAGCAGCAGCCCATTTTATGTAAAGCCATCCCTAAGTTCCGGACTGCCTGCCTGGGGCATCAAATTTCTTCGAAAGGCAAATAAAAAGCATGTTACAGAATCCGCAGAGCCACTACGGAACATCTCACTGCTCAGCAAAAAATTATACGAAGGACTTTATAGCAATCCTGCACTGGATTTTGACCTCACCAAAAATGGAATTTTAGCTTACTATAAAACCGAAGCTGCTGCAGAAGAAGAATTGCACCTGGCACTTAAAGCAAAGGAACTTGGATTGGATATAGCTATATTAAATTCCGATGAATGTAAAGCACTCCAGCCAAAACTGGATCTGGATGTACTTGGAGCGGCTCACTATCGATGCGATGCGCACCTTGATCCAGCTAAATTAATGGAATTGTTAACCCTGCATTTGGAAAGACAGGGAGTAGAGATTTTGCGAAATCTAGAGGTTACTAATATCGAACGCTCCGGCAAGAATATTAGCGCTATCTATACCGGCGCAACAAAGTGGAACGCCGACCAATATGTATTGGCAGCAGGAGCCTGGTCACCTTCACTAGCAAAAATGTTAAATCTGAATTTATCCCTGATGCCGGGAAAAGGATATTCATTTATGGAGGATGAACCGGAACAAAGAATGACCATTCCGGCATTACTGTGTGAAGCAAGAGTTGCCATTACCCCAATGAATGGACAACTCAGGTTTGGTGGAACAATGGAAATTGCAAAAATTAACAACAAAATAAACATGAACAGGGTCCAGGGAATTTTAGAATCCGTGCCTAAATACTTTCCTGGGTTAGCACCTAAATTGCCCCGTATTGATCATATCTGGTATGGCTTCAGACCCTCATCTCCTGATGGATTACCTTATATCGGTTACGGCTCCGGCACAGCTAATTTGGTTATTGCTACCGGTCATGGAATGATGGGCTTAAGTCTTGGTCCGGCAACAGGTTTACTAGTAAGTCAACTAATCGATCAGGAAAAAACAGAAATAGAAATTTCAGCTTTCCATCCCAACAGATAATACGATTTTAGCTACCTATAGCCGAATATTAGCATACTTAAGCTATAGGTAGCACTCTTTTGGTTAAGATTGTGTAAATTGGGTATCAATAAACGGGAGCGTATGAAAGTTTTACCTTTTACCATTTTAGTACCTGCTGATAGAAGTGTTGTCAGTGAAGAGATCGAATTACCATACTTTTACCCATATCTTCACCGACATGAAGAGTGGCAGCTTACCTGGGTGGAGCAAGGAGAAGGAACCCTAATTGCAGGGAACAACATGCATGTCTTTTCTTCAGGGGATATTTTTCTTGTAGGAGCCAATCTGCCACATTTATTTAAAAGTAATCCTGATTATTTCAGCACTGAGAGCGGCAAATCGGTTAAGGCCCATTCTATCTATTTCAACACTAAAAATACACTTTCCGGCTTATTTGACCTTCCCGAATTGAAAGCCGCTAATTCCTTTCTAGACAACTATAAGCACGGATTTAAGATTCCAGCCAATCAATGCACAAAGATTGCTGCACAAATTAAACAAATACATCATTCTGCTGGTATGGTATTGTTGTCTAATTTCCTGAGCTTAATGAATATGATCCAATCTATAGACAACGATGTTGAAGTTTTATGTCCGGAGGTTTATTCTGCAAGTCTTACCGAAAATGAAGGTATGCGATTGAGCCGGATTATCAACTTCATCATGAAAAATTATCATAACAAGATCGATCTGGAAGACATCTCTAATACTGCATATATGAATCCGCATGCATTTTGCCGATACTTCAAGAAACATACCGGTCACACGTTTGTTTCGTTTCTAAATGAAGTAAGAGTAAATGACGCTTGTAAAAAGCTGCTTTCTGAAGGAAATCCAGAGTCTATTGCAAACGTAGCCTATAAGGTAGGGTTCAATAG
>NZ_JBFTIZ010000088.1:7947-28278 GCF_056395165.1 Pedobacter sp. 10L46_2 | reverse complement strand
GTGGTGCCCCGATGACTTCCTCGATTGCCACCCAGGTTCTTAACATGTTCGCTGAAAATCATAAATCAAAAACCGAAACCTTCAATCTTTCTGCCCGGGAGCAAGAAGTATTGAACCTACTGGTAGATGGTTATAGCTACAAACTCATTGCAGACAAGCTTTTTATATCTATGGACACAGTGCGTTCACATATCAAAAAAATTTATGATAAGCTCCAGGTAAATTCTAAAAGTGAAGCAGTTGCAAAGACACTGCGAGCTAATCTATAGTACAACGGTTGTACAAGTTGATAAATATATCTACGTCTTGTAACCTTTTGTTATTTAGAGGGGTCTTGTAAAATAAAGATCTAATAAGAATGAAAAAAATTACATTTATGCTGCTGGTAGCAGCATTGCTTTTCGGATGCAAGAAATCGTCAAACGAACCTATTCCTGACCCTAAGCCCAGTACCAAAACCAGACTACATACCACACGTACATTAAATCCAAATGGCCACTACATCCTAGAGACCAGTAGTTACAATGATAATGGTTTACTAAAAAAAGAAGTAAGCAAGGATGAGACAACTGGACTTAACATCATCCAGGAATATTTTTATGCAAGCAAAGTACTTGAATATTCAATCATCAGCAGTGACACCAGAAGAATTGCAAGAATCAATTATTTTCATGCGAACGATCGTCTGGTTAAGATGGATTACATGGAATATGACGAAATTGGCACCCCCTCCCTTTCGTTTTCGAGAACCCTCGAGTATAGCGGAAATTTGCTATCAAAGATGACAACATTTTCCAACATGAACAATTCAATGTATTACGAGATTTTCACCTACTTAGGTGAAAATCTGACCGCAACTAAAACCTATTCAATGAATGGTGTTATCCAGAATTTGTCTGAGTACCTTTATGATATTGAATTAAACCCCTACAAAGGTAACCCTGGCAAAAATCAACAGGCACAAGGCCTAAGCAAGAACAATGTCATGCGGGTACGTTACACTGATTACAATAACCCTACAGCAAACAGTGACAGGCGTTATGAGTATGAGTACAATTCGGAAAAATACCCAGTCAAGAGAAGTTTCATTGGCTCAACAACCAGGGAATTACAAGTCACATTTACTTATCAGAGCTACTAATTAACGCGCGCTGTTCTCAATGAAAAATTTCTGCGGAGAACATTGATACAGTGTCCAGTGAATACTTTACTTGGCACTGCTTCACCAATCTTAGTTCATCAACACCTCCCTTAACCGGATGAGATTGAAATAGAACAATTCAGATGTGATTTACAATTGTTCTGAGATAAATATTAACAGAAATAAACCACATCATTATGTTATTGCACTAAACATCCTGCAACGATAAATTTGCGATACAAACGATGGAAACAAACCTTAATAAAAGGCTCAATTATTTGTTTACAAGCTATTGCAAAACGATATTCAATACAAAATGAAAATAGGTTTAGTTAGACACTTTAAAGTAAAACACCCCTTCCCAAAAAAAACATTGCTTTCAAAATCAGAAGTAATAAATTGGTTTAATGAGTATGATAACAACATAAATATTGAATATAAAAAAGTTGACCTATTGCAAATAAATTGGGAGCGCTGTTATTCAAGTCCAATGATCAGGGCATTGAAAACTGCAAGTCACATCTACCCTGGGGAAATTTTAGAGGTCAAGGAGTTAAAAGAACTGGAAATATTAGGCCGTTTATCCAACAGATTAAAATTGCCGTTTATAATATGGGGAATTATTGTTCGTGTTAATTTTTTTATATCCAACAATGACACACGTAAATTCAAAGACGGGTTAATTGGCTTTGTCGACAAATTAATCAGGAAAGATAAAAATAACACATTAATTGTCAGTCATTGGTTTGTAATGCAAGTGATAGAGAAAGAACTTATCAGGCGGGGATTTACAGGAAATAATTTCAAGCCAAATGAATATGGAAGAGTCTCTGTTTTCGAAAACAAACCGAAAAAATAACAAAGTTATCAGCACGAGTAAAAACCGACACTAAATATAAGTAAGGACAATCACCTCGAACCAACTAATAATTGGCAATTGTCTGACCAAGACTATTGCGTCTCTATTAATTTCTAATAAAACCTAAACATGAAAAAATCAATTTCCAAGATGAGACTTCTGTCACTCTGCTCTGTGTTGATCCTCCAATCCTGCAAGACCCCTAATCAAATAGAAGATCCCATTATCAACAACATTGATCCTGTTGCGGATTTTGATTGGACAGGTCTCCAGGTTGCTCCAGCAGAGCTGGTATTTAGCAACTCCTCCCTCAATGCTGACAGATTTAAATGGGACTTTGGCAACGGATCCTACGGGAACGACCGCTTACCTGGAAAGATTGTCTTTAGACTTCCGGGCAGCTATGAGGTATTGCTTACTGCCTTTAGTGGAAATAAAAAATCCTTAATAAAGAAAACAATAATTATTTCACCCGACGATAGCCCGCTGGCTCATTTTACTGTCTCCTTTAAGGATAATAAATCATACGCTCCCGCCACATTGCTATTGGTGAATAACTCCCAGAACGCAATTACTTATGAATGGGAAATCAATAATTCCATTTATAGCACTAAAACCCCTTCGAATATCATCTTAAATAATGCGGGAGATTACAATTTAAAACTGGTAGCGATCAATGGAAACAAAAGGTCGGCAGTTTACCAGCAGACCGTAACTGTTATGGCATCTAATGATCCTCGGTCAGGATTTATGCTGGCCTACCACCCCTATCCCTATATAGTGGGGGAGGAAATCCAGTTGGTCAATACCTCCCTTAACAGTGACGGCTGGAAATGGACCTTCGGACCGGATGGACCTGCAGAAACAACAGAACAACATCCAATAATAAAATTTGCCAGCTCCGGAGACTATCCAATAACCCTTGTTGCCAAAAAAGGAACGGTTAATGCCCTTCCAAAAACAATAACCATCAGGATTACACCTTAAACCTAAATTTTAAAGCACCCGAAGAATCCGGAATGCTTTAAAATATTTATATTTACAATTGTAGGTTTCCTCCGGGCTTACGGGGAAAAAGTCCTTAGTCAAAGCGGAAATAGAAAAAGAATAAAAAGGCTTCTTCCTGAATTTATTCACATAACCTTTTTAGTTGTTACGGTATGCAAATAGCCCCATCAAATGGCCTGGAACATCTGATCAGGCATTTCTTAGTTTACTATCCCTCTGCGCCGGATTCACCGATGCGGTTTTTCTCTGATGGAAGTCCGGGGATAGTTATTCCCTTAGCCCATTCGGCTTTGCCTTTGTTGGGTAATAGAAAATTAGAAAAAGGTGAATTTGTCGCTTACGGATTGATGGAGCATTTCGTCAATATTCCACCCCCACCGGTTTGCGGTACGGTAATTATTGTTCTTCAGCCCTATACCCTTAGTTTATTAACGGGAATTCCATCCAAAAAGCTAAAAAACAGTTTCTTTTCATTTAGGGACTTATTTGGAAACCTTACCCATCCGATACAGGAGGCTGTTAAGGAAAGTCGTAACCTGGTTGAAACCATCGGTTTATTAGAAGATTTTTTCTTAAGAATTTCGCCCCCCTTACCAGCTACAGAAAGTATCCTGAACAAAAGCCTTAACTGGATGCAGCAAAGCAGCGGGAATACAAAAATTGTCGACCTACTTCACTATTTATCTATTAGTGAGCGGCAACTTGAACGGAAATTTGATCATTACATCGGCATATCCCCAAGAAAACTAAACGGAATTCTCCGGATAAATCATTTTTTAAAACTGCTTAGAAATCCTGAAAATCATCGAAGGTATGGTCAAAAATGCGGCTGAATCCGGCGCTGAAGTTATTGCATTCCACGAGTGTTCAGTAACTGGGTATTCCTTCGCAAGAAAACTCAGTCGCGAAGAAATGCTGGAATTATCTGAATTTATACCTGATGGGCCTTCAGTAAGCCTTCTTATTGAGATGGCAAAAAAATATAACATGACTATTCTTGCGGGTCTTTTCGAAAAGGATGATCAGGACAATATGTTTAAGGCATATGTCTGCGTGGATGGAACCGGACTCAAGGCAAAACATCGTAAACTTCATCCATTCATCAGCTCTTTTCTAACAGCCGGGAATCAATACACTGTATTTGAAATTAAAGACTGGAAGTGTGGTATCTTAATATGTTATGATAATAATGTAATCGAAAATGTACGGGCTACCACACTGCTGGGTGCGGAGATTATTTTTATGCCTCACGTAACCATGTGTACCCCTTCTCCCCGTCCCGGTGCAGGTTTTGTTGATCCAGCGCTTTGGATTAAAAAAGAAAAAAATGCCGAATTGCTTAGAAAAGAATTTGATGGCGATAAGGGCAGAAACTGGTTAATGAAATGGCTGCCAGCCCGCGCGTATGACAATGGCATATATGCGGTATTTTCTAATCCAATAGGCATGGATGATGACCAGCTAAAAAACGGATGTTCAATGATCCTGAACCCTTTTGGAGAAACTGTTGCTGAATGCAGATCTCTTAAAAATGAATTTGTCATTGCAACCTTGAATAAAGGTATACTAGAATCTAGCGGTGGTTACCGTTATAAAAATGCAAGAAGACCCGAGCTCTACAAAGAGATAATCGGGTCCGCACATATTTCAAACCAGAAAGTAGCCTGGTTAAAAAAATGATATCTATTGTTATTTCTCTGGAAGCGGAACTTGAGACTCACACTCATTTGATTTGTAGATATTGAAGTAAAAATCCAGCTCTTGAATAAACATAAGGGCCCGATTTCTATATGTTTTTATAATGATGCGCTTCACAATCAGCGAAGCGCATCACTACAAGTATCACTGAGTAATGCACATCTATCTCATCAAAATCTTAAAGGACGCGTTTAATTTTACAGTTTTTGGTGAGGAACAATAGTTACCCCCGGTATAAAGTGTTGCCCCGGATACTATCCCCTGCAAAAATTCTCCCGGTTGAGCTGGATATTTTGAAATTTCAACCTGACCCGGTGAAAAAATAAAGGAGGGTTCGGTTTCATTGCAGGCAGTCCTGAAAGAACTCATGTAATCAAGCAAATCTGCTTGAGAAACCAGGCTTATATCTGCAGCATTTGCAGCTGACTGGAGTTTAAATGGAAAACTGCCAGTTCTTTTTGCTGAAATCCTGATATGAAATTGTCTGTCATTCATGTTTCCACTAATGTAAAGTGCATCTCCCATTGTAAAAAATACGCCTTGGGTTACACGTGTAGACACACCATCCAGGTTGATGGTGAAGTTCTCACTTCCTTCGATGGCAATCGGCTTTAACAGTATAAGTTTTTGCACTTTACTGGATCCCGATCCAAAGAAGTTCCCGGTTAGTTCCACACTCACTGTTACCGGATTCTGGTTTGGAACTGAAGAAGGTGCTAGATAGGCACACCCCTTTTCATAAGGCGTGATCGTCCCCTCCCCAGACAACCGCCAAAGTGCTGAAGATAAAATGGGGTCATTGTCATCTGTTTCGATATAATCACCAAGCACCTTATCCGGATTTTTAGCTAAAGGGCCAATAGGAATATAGGTTCTTATTTTCAGGTCCGCTGTGCGACCAGGTAACACGCTATTTGGTGCAGTAAGCTTATAACATTCAAAAACGGTCCAGTTGCTAAAATGGTTTGACTCCGTGCTTACCGTTTTGGCAACATTGTCTATGGTTGAAGTCCCAGGCAGGTAATAATATCCTTCAGCATCTTGATAAGTGAGCCTCAACAATGCCGGATCTGTGCCTTCCAGGTTTAGTTCTGCATAGGAAATTCGGATGGTGACTGGCTTTTTAAATACGGTACCTTCTGGGAGAAGTCTGTAGGCAGGACCCTGGCTACCAGGCAGTGTATTTTCAATGGCCTGAATACTGACATCTATCGCCTCTTGTAGCGCACCGGCCGGAACGATAACTGAAAGTAGACCATCATCTGCGCTTACTGATCCGCCATCAATACCAATAGTCTTTGTAACAGCGGAACGTCCGGTTATCGGGATGCCGATGTCTCGTTTTACAGGTTGTGCATGATCAGTTTCTGGCTTCTGACCATTTTTCTTGCAGGAGAAAACAATCAGGACTAATGTGAGCATAAAAAGATTTTTTTTCATTATTGTTTATGTTAAAGGAACTCCTGACATTCATTTTCAATGGGATTAATACTGGGATGAATCATGGTTGAATTCACTGAACAAAACTAACTAAACAGGAAACTACAGGCCACCACATGTTGATGTGATTTATGCAAAACGAAATGCCTATGGAAGTCAGAGAAACAATCCGGTAAAAGTCATTCCCAGTCTACTTTCAGGATTTTTGTTTGCAGCTTACAGCGGCGAGCTCCCCACAAACATGTGATTGACCAGAAATTTGATGTGGGGTAGTTTTGCATCGACCATAATTAAAGTGGTTAAACCGACAGACAAGGTAAATCAAAAAGCATGATCAGTTCAATAACTTTCCAGGACAAGCTAATTACGGAGTGCATCCAGGGTAACCCAAGGGCACAGCAGGAGATATTTAATGCCTACTCCCAAAAAATGATGGCACTAACAAGTAGGTATGCCTCCGATACTATGGAGGCAGAAGATATTTTAATGCTGGGCTTTAAAAAAGTTTTTGACAGGATCTCCAGTTACAATGCATCGGGATCTTTTGAGGGATGGATAAGAAGGATAATGATCAACTGTGCAATTAATGTTTATCAGCAAAACCAAAGGCGTATACCGACCCAGCCAATGGAAGAAGCTATTAATTTACCTGGATATTATTCTACCAACAGTACCGATACGGAATACCTGTTAATGGCATTACAGAATCTACCAGGCTGTCTTAGAGGGCCCTTTAATTTATTTGCAATTGAAGGATTCTCTCATAAAGAAATAGCAGAAAATCTTGGCATCAGCGAGGTTTTGTCTAAGGTCAGGGTAACCAGGGCCAGAAAAGCGTTGCGTGAGGCCCTGTCTTCAGGTCTGAAAAAAAGTATTTACGCCAAAAGCACGCCTAAAAGCATACTCGATAATTTGGCCTGAAAGCTATTAACTACCGAACAACCTACACCATAGGCACCCGGCATTCAGGGATTAAGGGTGATGGCCGCGCTGAGCACGAAAACTAATTACATGCACCCCTGGTTTGAGTCAAGTAGAACTTTCACCTAACGATCATACCACAGAAAGGCTCATGAAGTGATCCGTTATTCTTAAGACTAAAATTGCATTACTTTTTTTATTGTCACTGAGCTGGTAAAATGGACAAAATTCCAGTAAAACCTTTAAATGATAGAAAACAGCCGGATTAAATCCGGCTGTACGATTTAACATCTGATGTGAAGAAAAAGATTGATGTTTTCAGGCTCTCTCCCAACACTGATCTGCTCATTGAGATAACCCGCCTCCAGTGCTAAACCAATAAGATCATGCTCACTTCTGTGATTAAGGTGCCATTCCCCAAACAACTCCATAAATACTCGACTCGGATTGTATTCATCATTGAAATTTCCAATCACGATTTCACCACCTGGATTAACCCATTTTCCAAACCCTTTCAGCAACCTGACAAAGGCTTTATCATCAAAGTAATCAAATAAGCCAGCAGACCACACCAAATCATATTGCTCTGTGGTACTGAAGCGAAAGATATTCTTATTGATAAAAGTAATTTTGTCAGAGAATGGCGCGGTGAGCAAAGTTGCATATTCGATAGCCTTGTTATCCATTTCCACACAGGTGCTCAGCAGATGCTTACCATAATTTAAGTCCTGATACACTTCAAAAAGATCTCTTGCAGGTCCGCTTGCGATGTCTAAAAGCGTCAATGAAGAGCGCTGCACAAGTTTACTGCTAAGCAGGGTCTTAAAATATTTTTTTCTGTTTCTTACCGCCTGTGCTGCAGGATGTTTAAGACTGTAGGTATCCCAAAGTCTGTAATCCTCACGAAGAATTTCATTCTGATAGATGCGTTCGATTATTTCAAAATCTCCTGCATAGCCGTATGGTTTGGTTCGAATATGCCCCATCAGGGAGACTTTGTCAAACAGGAATCCACATGAGCTTATTAGCGGTGCCATTTTAAGGGCAAGCTCACCGTCCCTAGGATCTGCCAGTGCAAGTGTGGCTAAACTCATTTCTAAGTCTGAGTAGTCGTTTTCTAAGGGGCCGCCATTTGCGATGATCACTTTTAGGGTATCTATGGCCTTTTCATTATTGATTGTTTCTGCTTTCATTTATTAGGTATTTTCAATGATTTTTCGGGATTGATACAGACGCGATTCTGGATGTTGAATCGTTCAGGAATTGGTAAAAAAGACTAGCTGTTTTCCAAAGCCGATTATTCCCCAAAATTAAAATGGGTGGCAATATGAGACAATCGCATATAAATGTGATTGTATGCCTGCGTGAATCTATTCTGGAAAAGCAATCGCCAATAAGTTTTGAAAGGATCAAAAAGTGATTATCATTTGCACTGAGTTAGACTAGATTAGAAGCACAGCGTATAAAATCCCGGTCAACCTGCTAACAATGCATTGGAGAATTAAAGATTGCGATCCGATTTACGCACTTGTTTTTTAAAGAATAGCGATCAAAAGACGAATTAATTAGCCCTGAAAATCACATTAAGATGTTATTGCCCCCACTTTAACCCTAGGCTACCTTTGTGCAGTGCAAAGCCAGCTATAGGTAATGCCAATACAACTTAATGTATATAAAAATGAAAAACAAAATTGCGCTACTGGGTATAACTGCTTTGCTTATACTTTCA
Organism: Pedobacter sp. 10L46_2; assembly: GCF_056395165.1. NCBI lineage: Bacteria > Pseudomonadati > Bacteroidota > Sphingobacteriia > Sphingobacteriales > Sphingobacteriaceae > Pedobacter > Pedobacter sp. 10L46_2. The sequence goes on along the minus strand of NZ_JBFTIZ010000088.1, from coordinate 19,482 downwards.
GCTTGCAAAAAATCTTCACCAGAAGAACAGACAGACTTTGGGGATTCCCCGAGAACGACAGTACCGGCAGAGTTAATTTCACCAACAAACTACTGGCAGTTTGGTATTTTATCTTCAACAAATTTTTATGATTCCTATAATTCAAGTTATAAAGATGGTGCTGGAGGCAGTTATATGTTTTATCACTTTTCTGCCGATGGAACCTATACAGCGCTTCTTTACCTTAAAGCAACTTCCTCTGGGGGCGAGACCAGGCAAAGCTGGACAGAAACAAAGGGTACAGTGGTTGTAGGGGAAACAGAGCTGAGCAACGGTATTGTATATAAGAGCATTGAACTGCATCCGGTAACCGGAACAGATCGAATGGTAATAAATTATGGCCCAGAGTCTAAAAAGAAACTAACGCAGGCTGACTTTGATTCCCGAACACTACTTAAAGCAAAATTTGCGTGTGAGCCATTTGTTAACCAATATGGTGAGAAATGCCTTGATATGTTAAGGATTGATTCTGAGCCCAAAGTATTATTCAGTTTCCACGAAGAAAAATAACTGGCAGCTGAGTTCAGTAAAGCTGCTAACAACCCATTAACTAGAAAATAAATAAAATGAAAAAATTATTCATCTCACTTTTAAGCGTAACACTGCTATTTGCTGCCTGCAGCGAAAAGAAAGCGCAAAGCCAGCAGCTAGAGGAGCATGCAGGTAATGAGGAAATAACTAAGGCAAATCAAACGCAAAAGGCCCTGGTAACTATCGAAACGACGACTTATCAGCTAAGTATTTATAAAGCCACACCATTCAGGCCCACAAGTTCAGTGGGGTTTGTTCCAAAGAAAGGCAACCAATATGTGGTGTTGGACATTTCTGTAAAAAATAAGACTGATCGGGAGATCAACAAGGGGGTTATCCTGTCTACAGCAAAAATACGAGATAAACAGGGTACGGTGTTTGGTGATATTCTTGGTTCACTTAGCGCCTATAACCTTGCCAATCCCGACAACGAAAAAAATAAAGAAAATGATAAAATCTGGTCTGAAAAATTTCCAGCCGGTGAATTTCACCGCTGTGTGGCGATGGGTTTTCAAGCTCCTGATCATTTGAAKGAGTTTGAAATCAGCCTTCCTGAATCTGATGATTTGACCATGCTCGATAAGCAGACAAAGGCTAAATTTTCCTTGTAAGAGGACAGACTGTTAGCAGCTCTACTTAGGCCCGCATATTGTTTTATAGTGCAGTATGCGGGTCTTTATTTAAGATTGCCACCCAGTATGTTCTTCTTGAACAACATATTCAATTATTTCTTTTTTTCCTGGTGGCTGTAATTATTGATAACTTGCATCATTTTATCATGTGGTATCCCATAAATGAGGTTATCATTTATTCCGCCCATTGTTTTTGAAGCAACCAAAGCATTAATTATGGCCTCTTCTGTCGCCTGTATGGTTGCCTGATATACCTTGTCCAGCATTTCTTTCGACAGCACTTTCCAGAATTGCATTGTCCCTTTTTCATTATCATTTGGAGAGATGGTACTGAAAGCTAAAAATATATCACCCGAACTGTTTCTACCCAAACCTCCTGTTTTTCCTACACCAAGGGCTGCACGCTTTGCCACCATCTTTAACTGCGCAGGCAGCAGTGGGGCATCTGTTGCAATTATGACAATAATAGAACCGTCTTTTTCTTTTGAATTGATCACTGGCATATCATCTTTTAAAAGTTTACCCACTGGCACTCCGGAAATGACCAAATCCTGCCTGCCACCGAAATTACCCTGAATAAACGCGCCAAGGGTATAGCTGGAAGTATCAATTTTAAAAACTCTTGAGGCACTTCCACTACCTCCTTTATATAGAAACATGGACATTCCGGTTCCTCCCCCGACATTCCCTTCTTCTATCTTCCCATCGTGTGCATTGTTCAAAGCGTCAAATACATCTTCTCTTTTAACATGCAGACCGTTAATATCATTAAGTAGTCCGTCAAAGGTTTCCGCGACAACAGGTAAACCAAACGAGAAATCGGTCTGCCCGTCCTTTGAAAAGTTTTTAATATTCCATTCCCCAATCCCATCTCTAACCACGCCCACACTATTGGTATTGGTAATACCTATCGCCCCATAGTTAAAGCCATATTCCTCAATAGCTGTGGTTCCCGTCATCTCACCATCTCCGTTCAAACAAAACCAACCTGCAGGAACAGGCGCTATTGATTTGCCTTTTGGAAATATGACAGTCACTCCGGTGCGTACTGGACCTTTTCCTGTTCTTAAAGTCCCTGCCCCAGATATCAAGGTTTTATAACCAACTAAAACGCCTTTAACGTCTGTAATGGTATTATTTTCGCCCGGTTTTCCTTCGAATATAATTCCCAATTCTCTGGCCCGCTGGCCATAAGCGCCTGTGCAAAGTGATGTTAATACACAGATAATCAAGATTTTTGTTTTCATATACAAATTTATTTAAAACAAACCATCACCAAACCACATAAAAATGTGATTTTACAGTTATAAACAGAAAGGGCTTGCTATTTAATAAAGCAAGCCCTTCCCGCAGTTTGTTATAGGATATTCATTAATTTTTGATTGCCCTTCTTGTTCCACTTATTTCGGAATCCATAAGCGGATTTCCGGTATAGCTATCCCCCTGGTCCACCGAAAATATAGGCTGAACATTAAATAGTTTAATCCTGTAACCAAACCAGCAATAGCATTGTCTTGTAGTAAAGAAAAATAATGATGAAAAAAATACTCTTAATTTCTGTACTGACTTTAAATCTGTTGAAAGGATACAGCCAAATTGCGAATCCGGAAGCGCTACTCGACAAGGAAGTTCTCGAACAGGTGAAGTCCATGATGGCAGCAGATGAAGGACTTGTGGACATCGAAGATTTCTATAAGAAAATATCAAATGAACCCCAAGTGAAAACTTTGATCAAATCCTACTATGCCAAACCACTGATTAATACTGAATTGGCTGTGAAACAAATTTCTCGCATAAAAATCACACCTGAAAACCTTCTGGCCCCGGCCGAGGAATTTATACCCGCGCGGGCATTCATAGATTCCATACCTAATCCTTTTTTTGACCCGGTCGTAAAACGCTTCAACTATGAGAAGGAACATGCGGAATTCCGTTATCTATACAGGGATTTTACCGAAGCCATTGGCCAGAAAATGAYAGAACTTGGCACTCCTTCTTATCATCCGGGAGGCTCTGCCGGCAGCAAGATAGTCGAACAACTGGATGTCAGGTTTAACTTTTACAAAATGGAGCTCTCACAATACAGACAGGATATGATTGAAAGTTCGAGAAATGCCCAAAATGAAATCGTAAACTGGTCTGCCAAATCAGATCATTACGCCGGCTCTGAAGAAGAACGCAGAGCCGCAGTTTCACGCGAAGCATCAGCCTACCGCATTTCAAGAGCGATTTTGATCAGAATGTGCGACGAACTGGAATTTGGCGTTAACCTGTCCTACTTTAAGGCCAGGAAGACAGCACTTGGAAACATGGCAGTTCAGGCAGCGAAGCTTTATCAAGATAAATCAACTGTCAAAGGAAAAAATGTCACTGTTGAAATTTTAGAAATTTCCAAAGCACTGTTCGATAAGGTTAACCTCATGCTGTTCGACGGCAGCTTGCTTCAAACGAAAGCTCAGATCATCAATTATAATTTCGACACCCTGATAGATATGAGTCGTTTATGAAGAAACTCCTGTTAATTTTGCTGATTTAAGCAGCATCTTGGTGCGATCAGGATCACATGTTGAGCGGATTTCTAGGGTTTAAATCAAAATTTATTTACTTCAATCTCCATGAAAACCATAAAGATATGATTATCAGGAAATCAAAAAAGGGCTGGCTTAACAGCCGGCCCTTCGCAATTTGACAGATATACTTTATTATTTTTTAATTACTCTTCCGGTTCCACTTATTCCAGAATCGACAACAGGCTCTCCCGTATAATAAATGTTACCACTTCCGCTTATCCCTGCTTTCAAGTTAGCGGTCACACTGCTCCGGATGTCGCCACTTCCAGATATACTCAATATTGCATTTTTACTAATCATGTTTTTAAACCTTGCATCTCCACTACCTGAAATGTTAATTTTTGAATTTTCTGTTTTCATTGTCCCAAGTAATTCTATGTCACCCGAACCACTAATATCAGCTAGGAGCGTGGCCTGATCAGGGAAATTGCCATGAATTTCAATCGTAGTACTACCACTTAAAGAGATTTTTTCCAACAGCGGCAAGGTCACATAGATTTTAAGGTCATCCTTACCGAGTTCCAAGTGTTCATACCCTAGCGCCAGCTCATCGCCCGAAATAGTAGTCTTATACCTTGCAATCAGATTTTTGGAGCCTTTCAGCTCTATTTTATATTCGGATCCGTAGGAAATGAAAATGGGCGTGGATCCACTGGTATATACCTGTTTAAAATTGCCCGGCTTTCTCACTTCGCTCGTTTGATCCCCATCAGCATTGATTTGGTCCTTCTTACAAGATAAAAACATACCAGTCTGCAAAGTTAGCAGGAGAAAAATTATTTTTTTTATGTTCATGTGATTTTATTTTGTGGCTTTTAAGCCGATTTTTATTTGCTTTTTTTAGCCCTTTACAAACTCCACTCTGCGGTTCAAGGCCTTATTAGATTCTGTTTTGTTATCATTGATGGGCACTGTTTCCCCTTTACCTAAGGCTTCCAGTCTGGATGCCTCTATCTTGAATTCGTTTATCAAAACTTTTTTAACTGCTGCTGCACGTTTCGCAGAAAGTTGCTGGTTAGCGTCGGCTTCACCATCGCTGTCCGTGTAGCCAATGATTTTCAGCTTAATGGCCGGATCCTCGGTCAGATATTTGCTCACATCCTTTATAATACCCATGGATTGCAGTTTGAGCTGATCGGAGCCAGGGTCAAAAAGTATTCCACTGGTTGAAAATGAGCCTTTTGTCAGTAGGGTTTCCGCCGGCTTGGGAATACCTGTTGCTATTTTGAAATTGCTGACATATAGACCAAAGTTATCTTCGTTATAAAACCAGTATTTAAAGCAATTCAAATAAATTTGATTGAGTCCTGGGCTTAGGTTGATTGCTCTAGGGGTATCGAAAACCTTATGGCCGTCCACCCAAAATCTCAATCGCTGTTTTTCAACTTGAATGGCGTAATGTGCGAGATGACCGAATGAAGCAGTGTATTCTTTGTATGCGATGGCCCCGCTTTCAAACGTGGTAGCATTCGCCATTCCCTTGCTCTTTAACGAAGACATAGAGGCGCCGTCAACATTGGGTTTGAGTAAAATTTCGGTGATGTTTTCTACCTTTGGATATTGATCCAAAAATGCATTGTCCGTGCCGGGCTTTCGTCCTGCAGCAAACAAACCTATGGCCAGATCCGGGTAAAACCGTGTGCCTGAAGGAGGCGTACCATCCATAATAAGATCAAATTCTATCGTAAAATTGTCTCCAAATGCCGCAGTATTGGCTGAGAGATATTTCGTACCTGGGAATAGTCTAAGAAATTTCCCCGGTGTTTTGTCCACTTTTATCACCTCTCCTTTTCCATTTGAATTCCATTTTGCGGGAAGTTCTCCAATTGGATCCTTGGAAAAATCATCTAGGTAAATAATTTTCTCCCCAGCAATAAAGTCAAATTTAGAGTATGATTTTAAAGACTCCTTTTCAGTCACCATAGCCGGTTGATTGTCGTTTTTTGTGGCTTCCTTATTTTTTCCTGAAATTTTATCTTCAACTTTTTCAAGACTAGCGTTGGCAGCTTTATCAATTTTTGAGTTAATCCGCTCCTGAACCTTATCTTTCATCTTTCYTCCAAGGCCCTGGAGTATCTGAGCATCTGCGGCCGTCCATATTGAGCAGGTGGCAATCAGTGCAAATAATATCTTTTTCATTTCTTCTAATTTTTGGGGAATATTATCCCTAGTGTATACCTAATGGTTACAAAAGTAGCCCAGTGAGCAGTATGCAACAATCACATGTTCATGGGGTTTAATCCAGACAAGACAAAAAAATGCAGCAATCAAATTGATTTTCAAATGTTCACCAACAGAAAACAAATCCTATACTGCAATAAAAAAAGTAAGACATTTATCGTATTTCAATCCTTATTTTGATAGTGCAAGTGCTTTTTGCATGACAGGGTCATTCTTCTCCATGATATCTTTTATGGAAGGGACAATCTGATAATCTGCTTTTACGCCAAAATCAGCCTGTGAATAATCTTTAAGGTGCATATGGTAGCCCAGGAGGGGAATATCAAGTCCCAATTTGGTATTGGGCAGAGTTACAAGAGCAAATGCTCCACTGGTATTACCTCCTGCTGCTCCACCTGTATCTTCACCTATGAAAACTGCCCTACGGTTATCCTTTGCTATCGACGCAAATTCGCTCGTTACTGAAAAACTTCTTCCGTTGATTAAAATTATAAGTTTACCGTTGAAATTCAGCGGATTGGGCTGCTGAGGGCCTAGCCCTACTTTTTGCGAGAACTGGTACTCGCCATCAACTTTTTTTATAAACCTTTTTAAATGCTCCAGTTCTGGCGGTAATTTAGCATAGCGGCTAAAACTATACTCAGCAGGTCCTGCCACGGTAAATCTGTCATAATAGTTAAAACTTATATCTGTGAGATATGAATACAACATGATTCCATAAGCATCAATTCCGCCTTCATTATTGCGCAAATCTAAAAGGAGAGTTGAAATCTGAGCGTTTCGAATTGCCTGAAAGGATTCGGAAAGAAACTTATCAAACCCGACCGCAGCAGGGCCAGGCTGAAAGACTGAGATACGCATTAGGGCAATTCTCTCGCCAAGAAAACTTAGCTGGTACGGGGCAACAAGGTCCTCGATGTGACCAATATTTTGTGACGATACTCCGGCAATGGAGATCGTCTTTGCTTGCCCATTGTCTACATAGCCAACCTTAAATAGCTTCGATGTTTCAATAAATGTCGCATAATAGCCCCCAAAACTATCATTGATAAGGGCATACTTCATTGTATTCCCTTTGCCATCAACGAAAATGTTTTTAAAAATCAGGTCGCGAACAACTTTGACCGGCCTTCCATTGATGCTTGTTATTTCTGCCCCGGCTGATATTCTCCCGTTAACAGTATCCGAGCGCACATAAGCTTTGTTACCGTAAAAATAGAGCTTCAAGGGGAAATAACCAGTTTTTGCAAAGGCAAACAAATCATCCGGTCTCCCCTCCCTGTGGAATTTGGTATGGCCGTCCTTAATTGTTGCTATAAATGGGTTGAGGTATCTGAAGAAAGCCTGCTCAGTCATTGGTCGGTTAATTCCTTTTTCCATGGAAACGAAATGATTTTCAATATCGACCTTATCACTATATCGGTAAATTCCAGCGTGTGCCTCCTTAAGTGCAGCCTTCACCACGGAAAAATCTTTTTTTAGTTCACTAACGGTAAACAAACGTTGTGCCTTAGCAAGGCTACCACCCGTCAAAGCCATGGCAAGCAGCAATAAATGTTTTCCCCTAATTATATTTATTCTTGTTATCATCTTTGTAAGATAACCCGTTAATCAAGCTTCATCAATCACATAAGCATGTGATTTTAACCGATGGGGATTCTCACGAGGGGTCAAATCTTTGCAGAAATGTGGGTCGAATCATATTTCTAATCTTTGAAAAAGGAAGGAATATGGATATTTCGCCTTCACTATAGGGTGCGATTTCATAAGTATTGTATTTAAATGCTAATCCATTATTGTTGAAGTAAAAATTATGATTCTCATAAATTTCCTCTTCAAATAGAATCTCTTTAAGGGATTGATTTTTTTTAAGGCCATATTGTTCCCGGAAACAACTTTCCAGAACAGCTGAAAGGTTTGCATCTGCCTTTAAAATATCTTTCAGGTGCAAAAGCTTTTTATTTTTCACATCAAAGCAAACCATAGTTGTACTGTAATTTGGATGCAAACCACCAGTATATGCGCTAAAATTCTTTTCCAAAACCAGAAATGATCTTTCATTATACAGTATGGTGTTTTTAGACATATTGAAATAGTTCGAATGCAACAATGCACTATCTGCTCCGAGGGTATCTGGTAGGTCAACTAACAAAGCATTCAGTATCCCATCAGATTTTTTTGAAATACCCCGCTCCCAGGACTGACTACCATTAATTCCATCTCTTAACTTGATGACTTTATCCAACCATTTGTAATCCCGGTTATTTCCATCAGCTACAATATACTGTTCCTGGAATTCTACAATCCCTTTTTCATACTCTACGGGGACGCTCTGTATTGAATCCTTAAAAATTCTATGTTTAAACTGAAAACTCCCCTCTGGATAACTTTCTCTTAAAATCAGTGGGTAAGATTTTCGGCCATTGTCGGCCGTCCAGTACCCAACGAATCCTACACCAGTCCATTTAAGGTGCATGAAACGTTCCTCGTCGTTCAGATTAAATCCCGATTCTGAAAAAACAAATGTTTCCTTGAGGCTGGTTTCCATCTCCGATAAAGTTAGCCAGGAACCCTGATAATAATAGTTCCCATAGAACTCAGATTTGTCCCTTTGTAGATTCATTACGACGGCTTGCCCCCCAATTTCTCCCTCAAGCCGCATGTAAAATTCTTCAGGCAATGCGTGAGGCAGGATTTCAGGGATTTGCAAAGTTCCTGGAGTAGATTTGCTAATCTTAGATGACTTTTGTTTGCCATCTCCGTTACAAGAGAAAAAGATAGAAAGGCAAACCACAGACGATATATAAATGGTTGATCGATACAAATTCATAATTTTACTAGTGTGATAAAAAGGAAAGCTGAAAATTCAGAAGACTGCAAAACCCGTTCTTTTGCCTGATAGATTAAGTCCGTTAATATTTAATTCGAATAAGTATAGGTGATATCGGTTTTAACACTTTTAACAAGATTTCCATCAGGATCCAGCTCATCACTCTGGCATTTTATAGATGTTAAATCTCCTGAATTTGGAGTATAGTTTATAGTTACCGAAGATCTTAAGGACTGAAATGCTGAAAGCTGTTTTGAAAAAAATGCCTGCAAGGAAAGCGAAATAAGTTCATTTACCAGAATCGCAATTGCAGGTGAAATGGGATTTTTCAATGCAAGTACCGGAATCACATTTCCATAGACTCGCTCCTTTTTATCGTTATACTGAAAACTTATTGAGGTTTTTAAGTACCAGGCGTTTGTAAGTGCTTTAATTAATTTTCCATCGCTTACCTGGAGTTCAAGAAAGGTTAAATCATGGGCATTTGTAGCTATTGTGATAAGGTTTCCGGTATTCTTGCAAGTCAACGGGAAGGATATGATTACACCAGAAGCATTTGTGACTTTAAATTCTGCATTTGATAGTACATTATTATTTGAATAATTCAAAACGAGCGTATAAAGCAAATCTCCAGCATTGTGCTCGATACGGCTAATCTGTGTACCTAAGTAACTATAGGTATAGCCAAACCTGAAATCAGCTGAGCCAACATAAGACACTTGTCTGTCCAAACCATAATTGACTATAAAATTTTGCCCAAGTTGCCCATCAGTTGTCTTGATCGACTTAATCATCTTCACCTGGGGTAGTTCAGGTTCTTTCTGGATATTATTTTTACAGCTACTAAAGATAGCACCTAGCAATATTAGTCTAAAAATTGAACCGGCGATTTTGGCTGAACTTTTCTTTCTTAGATAGTTCTTTTTTGTCTGGTAGTGATTGATTACCATTTTATAAGAGTTTATGTTGATCTTAAATAATAGGATGCGAACCCATTACTTTTTTTACAAGACAAACAGACAATCAAAAAGGTTACAGGAAATATTAATAATTTCAAAATGTCATTTACTTATTATTACTCACCAGAAATCCCATAAACATGTGATTGCAGTAGCTCAACTGATAGCTTACCTTAGCCATACTTCTCTTAAGGATTAAAGGGATATCACAAATAATACAGTTAACACAAGAATTTTATATATCAAAAGCAAATGGAAGAATTATTAAGTATTGGAAGTGCCGCTTTAAAAACCATAGCTACTAATGAACAGGCAAAACAATACTTGCTCAACAACAAATTACTATATGGTATCCTGCGTAAGGCAGCAGACCGATATATTGGAGGTGAAACGTTAGAGGAAACACTGAAGAAAGTTATACAGGCGAACAATCGTTCAATGAAATGCTCTATTGAATATATGGGTGAAAATATTAACCAGGCTTCGGAGGCAAATGCTGCCAAAGATGAGTCCTTAAGGATTTGTACTCATATCGCGTCAAAAGAATTGAATTCTACAGTTTCCCTCGATTTGTCACATATAGGTTTAAATGTTTCTCTTGAGCTATGTTTGGAGAACTTAATGGAAATCTGCTCAGTTGCCTCCCGATTTGGAATCGAGGTGAACCTAAGCGCTGAGGGGCCTCATCAGACCGACAATGTGTTGGGAATTTATAAGAAGGCTTCAGAACTTACTGATGTACTCGCGGTAACCCTTCAGGCATATTTGTACAGAACGCGTGAAGATTTCGATGAACTAAAAAAGCTGCCAGGCAGAATCAGAATCGTTAAAGGTGCTTTCGGCACTGATGAAGGGTTAAGCATGAAAAGGGGTTCGCAACTTGACACAGTATATTTGGGCTATATCGGAGAACTGTTTGAAATTAGACACAAATGTTCTATAGCGACTCATCATGCAGATATACAGCAGGAGGCAAAGAAACTCATCGACTTTTACCACCCTGATAAAACGGATTATGAATTTGAAAGCCTTTATGGTATTCAAGAAGAAGGTTTGCTTCAATTACAGGCAGAGGGCTATATGACTAAGCTTTATTTTGTTTATGGTAAAGAATGGTATCTATATTTATGCAACAGACTATCAGAATATCCATTAAATCTCTTTCAGGCGCTTGCAGATATATCGAATTCTAGTTCTCTTTAAATTCAAAAATTGACTTCGATGAGGATAAATATGTTGTGAACTCCAGCTATAACCAGAAGGATCGACAAAGACCTGACAAAGGAACTTGCGGTGCTAAGGAAATCAAATCTTTTTTTCATCAAAAGGATTAATAAAAATGGGCTGGAGTTCGGCAACGGCGTCTCGAAAAATAATAAGTATTAGAGCGATGTCACTTCTTTGCACAGGATAAATTATCCACTACATAGGAATAGTAGAGATGATTATCATTTTCCTCAACATTAAATGTTCAATTATATAGATAAATATGGAAAAAAATATCAAGTTAATAAATAAAGAGATTTTATCGGACAATTGGTATATCCTGAACAAGGTGACCTATCAGGCGGAGAAAAAAGACGGCAAAGCTGTGGTACATACAAGAGAAGTGTATGACCGTGGAAATGGAGCAACGATACTGCTATATAACAGGGAACGAAATACTGTGATTTTAACGAAACAATTTCGGCTACCGACATATTTAAATGGGAATAAAGATGGAATGCTTATCGAAACATGTGCGGGATTATTGGATTTGGATAGCCCTGAAGATTGTATCAAACGAGAAACAG
>NZ_JBFTIZ010000088.1:0-7909 GCF_056395165.1 Pedobacter sp. 10L46_2 | reverse complement strand
AGAAACAGGCTTTAAAATTATTGAGGTTACGAAAATATTTGAAGCTTATATGTCTCCTGGATCAGTTACAGAACTTTTATACTTTTTCATAGCCTCGTACACATCAGAGATGAAAATAAATGATGGTGGAGGCCTACCCGAGGAGGAGGAGCATATAACTGTTCTCGAAATCCCCTTCCCTCAAGCATTTGCGATGATAGAACTGGGAGAAATAAAAGATGGCAAAACCATAATGCTATTGCAGCATTTATTAATTAATCGGATAATGACCTTAAACTTATTACAAAATTAGAAAACAAGAACAATATGCTTATACTAATTGCAGGCCCTTATAGAAGCGGCACTAATGATGATCCGATTTTAATGAAGCAAAATCTGGCTAACCTTGAAGCCTTTGCCGTCCCATTATTCAGAAAAGGTCACGTACCAATGATTGGCGAATGGGTTGCCTTGCCACTGATAAATCTGGCAGGTTCTACACAAACAGGTGATGAAATCTGGAATGAAATACAATACCCTTGTGCCCACCGATTACTGGAAAAATGCGATGCAATACTTCGAATTGAAGGTCTATCCAAAGGTGCTGATGAAGATGTTAGAATTGGKAGGGAAAGAGGTTTAAAAATTTATTTTCACATTGACGAAGTTCCAAATGCTGAACAGTGAAATTAAAATTACTTGTAAACTTACTACAAAAAAAGGTTGATAAATTTAGTCTCGCAACAAACCCGGAAGGGGGCTGAAATTTGCCTCCTTCTAACTACCCACCTTTCTCCTGCGCCTTTAAATTAATTTTTGTCCAACCCATGCAATTTTCTATTCACTTTGATGTTCTGCGCCAATAATAAAAGGATACTTTAAACTAACCATACAGATCCTAGTCAGCCATTGTATATCACCCCAGATGTAGCATTCATCTTGATATTACTGCCTTTTATAAATGCAGTTACTAGAAAGACATTGAATAATCCCCCTAAAAAAATGAAAATAAATTGTCTCGAAATAAAGTACAGTTTTAGTGGCGCTGAAACTATTCTACATCCAGCTCTTCTGAGCTCGGAACATGAACTTATTTTAGTTGATTGCGGATATGAAGGATCATTACCATTAATCGAAAAGGCGATGAATCAAATTGGTTTTTCCTTGAAAAATCTGACTTCTATAATTGTAACCCATCACGATATCGATCACATTGGTGGTCTTCATGAGATTAAAGAAGTCTACCCTCATGTTAAAGTCTGTTCCTCTTCAACGGAAGCAAATTATGTTAATGGCAGGAAAAAATCTTTGCGAATGCTGCAGGCGCAAAAAATATATCCAGAGTTACCTGAATCAGAAAAAGCTAATGCGCGTTATTTTCAGTTAATGCTGACATCCGTAAAACCTGTTAATGTGGACTATGTATTCACGACGGATGATTTCAAAGAAAATAAAGATCTTAGGATCATTCCAACTCCTGGGCACATGCCTGGACATATATCTATTTATCTTTACCGAACCAAAACACTCATTGCAGGTGATGCATTGGTTATAGAAAATGGCCATCTTAATATTGCCAATCCACAGTACACGCTAAACCTCCCGGCAGCGATTAGGTCCATTGAAAAGCTTATTGAATTAGAAATTAATGAATTGATTTGTTATCATGGCGGAATAGTGCGAAAAAATGTGAAGCAACAACTCATTGACTTAAGAAAAAGCATATTTTAAAATTTCGCTGAGATGCTACAAAAAATCAAGAAATTTAGTCTCATAACAAACCAAGAAGGAGGCAAATCTTAGCCCCCTTCTACATAATCAACTTTTATTTTATATCAGGGGTAATGTCCTATCTCACATTAATATTCAAATCTTCCCCAATGAATTTGTGTGGCAAATTAATTAGATTAAGAATTTTTAATATTTAGCAGAAGTTTCTACTTAAATAGACTCATCTGTATTGATAAAGACAATATCTTTCAATTCGTCTTCAGTTGGTGGTTCAAATTCATTTTCCATGTAATGAAACATAGCTGGGCTCACTTCAAAAGAATAAGTTTTGCTCTTATCAGCGTTCCGCTTCATAACACGTTCCAAACGAGTCGGCAATTGTGCGTTAATATAATGTAGTTGGGTTGAAATCCCATGCTCTTTTGCCAACCCTAGGTATAGACTTCTATTTTGCACCTTCATAAAACCAAGATCCAAAATTACATTTCCACCTGTCTGAGCTATTTTTACTGCAGTGGACCATATTCGTTGCTCACATCTGTGCACTCTTATCATTATCCATCCAAAATCCATCGGTACTGGAAGGTCTGGACCAAACAATTCCTGCATCCAATCATCAATTGAGAGGTGAATTCCATTAATTTTTTCTGCTAAATTCATGGAGTAAGTAGATTTCCCGGCACCTTGCGTGCCAATTATTAAATGTATCATAAATCTCAGTTATTATATCTTCTTCTCATTTACATGGCGTGTTCCAGAAGTACACACCCCTAAATCATTAGTAAGTTTTTTCGTGATTTCTATTGGATCGTTTTGCTGCTTTTCCATTTCTTGCGCCAAAGCTATATCCATATCGCTACCTGCAAGTAATTTATTTATGATGCCTTTGCGATTTTGAGCTGAATGATTCTGGCTTAATTTAAAAGTATGATCGAGTTTGAGTACTTCCAGCTCAAATCCGACTATTGCTTTTAGATGTTTTTTAATGTAATCTTTATCCATCCTTCCAAATGCCGCTGGGCTGCTATCCGGAGATTCATATATATCAGTCAAGTCTTTTACCGCTTGGTAAGTCCCAGCTTCATCTAGCATTTTAATCCTGCCTTTTGCCTGTACCGAAAGATAATTCCAAGTTGACACCGAACTTGGTTTTTCATAAACAGAAGCACTGATGTAAGCGTGTGAACCACTGAATAGCGCCATTACTGATTCATTGATACTGAACGCACGGAAATGATCTGATTTTCTCATGATATGGCCAACCAGCAGGATCATATCACCTATCCTTTTTACAATTACCGGTACCTGGGTGGCAACAGGAAATTCCCCATCGTTACCTATCAGGGTAATAAAAGGATTTGCAAACATAAATGCCAATACCTTTTCACTATCCTCTTCCTCAAAAAATGGTGATCTATACATATAGTCAATTGTTATAATTTTTAAAGATAGAGACAATGAACTGAGCAGAAAGGTTACAGGGCCTATCCAACTTTCCATTAAATTACTCATAAAAGAAAAACTCATCAATACACAAATTGCTTATGAAGTAAGCTTCAATACCCCCTTCCTATCTCACGAAAAGCTTTATAAAACAATGTGGCATAACGCCATGGGAATACTTAGGGTATTTGAAAAAGAAATAGCCGGAAAAATCGTTTACCAGCTATTTTCAAAATTGGGGAGAAGGAATGAAGTGGGTTATCTGCTTAAAACAGAATCAGGTACTCAAATTCAACGAAATCTCAACCAGTCCTCATAATGCATTTCAAATTTAGTCTCTCCGTTAGCATAACTTCCGATAGGAGTCCAGCCTTGAAAATTATAGAATCGTTCTGCCCGGGTACCCGGGGATGTCCCCAACACCACCGTATCAGTGGTTTGTTCAAAATACCAATCGATCATTAGCCTGTGCAACTCCTTTCCAATCCCCTTTTCTGCAAATTCTGGATCAACAAATAGCGCCCAAACACTTCTTTCCATGAGGTCTATAATAGAGAAACCCACCACTAGCCCATCCACTTCACAAACCCATCCCTTTCCTTTCTCGGAAATGTAATATGCTACATCTTTATCTGGAACAAGATTAGGATCACTTAGTGTATTCTCTTTCACCAAGTGTCTCACTATCTGCATCTGTTTTATATCTGAAAGTTCCGCAGTTCTAAAAATCATAATCACAAAAATACAAATCCTAACCATTTTTTTTTCGAGGGATTAAAAGAATGGCGTGATATATTGTCCGTTATAGGATTCTGTGAGCGTATAAATATTGGCCTTGATTACACTGGCTATATTCAAGAACTCGAGTCAGCTGGATTTACGCTTTTCGGTTTACAACCGTAGTAGCAGATTACTCAATAACATCAAAAAAGACATGGGTTTATTTGATCTTGAACTTACTCCCATTTTACACATTGGTTTCCAGGATGGTCTTCAAATTGTTCATGTAATTTCGCATTGATCTTCTGGTCACAACATCAATATTTAACTTAGGTAAGCTGAAGCCCAAAGCATGCTTGACTATGCTCTGATCAAATTCGAGTCGATAAATGAACCGTGTAGAATCACCTTCGCAAATCTGCACACTCCGGGTACTTTTCAAGTAATGGGGATCACCATCAAGCGTTTGGTATAAAATCATATCATTTTGCTGAAACGCTATGCATTCCAGTCGGCGGATATATTGAGGGATCTTTCTGGAAAGAAAGGAGCTTTCTATTGCAATATTTCCTATTTCCAAGTCAGCCTGTGATGAAGTCAATATCACCTCTGTTCTCCATTCTCTGTCATTCCTCAAGTCAGAGATATAGTTATAAACGTCCTTATGGGGTGCATTGATGACGACTTGTATTGTTTGATCAATCATATTCTTACGTCTCTAAATTTGTGTAACCGATTAAAAAGGATTGTATTTACTTCACAGCTTTTTAACCTAAGAGAAGTCTGATGACTTGTTCTATCAACCCTCATAATTTTAAACCATATTCACACCGTCTCAAATAAGTAATAGACTATTCCAGTGCTCGGAATAGTCTATTGAGAACCTTTTAAGTTAGGCGCAGCAGCAAAGTGATTAAAGGCTGCTGCGCAGTACATCATTTAGGACGATCCTCTACAAATCCAGTTTTATGTCTTCCTGTCACTTTGAATGTAGCACCATCAATATTCAGGTCAAATGTGATCGAATCTGTAGGTGTACCCGATCCGGGACCAACAGTCCCATTTGTGATGATTCGGCCATTTGAAATGCTAAAACTTGTGTAAGGAGCCCCAACAGCGACATTAGTAACATTTGATACCGAGAAAGTCTGACTCCCAAGATCTACATTTATCTTTCCTTTGATTGCTATATTCTTCGTCCCAGCTCTCAGACCCGTACTTTGAATCCAAAACTGTTTAGCACTATTGTCTGCTGTATTGAAACTATACAAATTATATCGCTTCGCAGAATTGTCCACCGATACATGCCAGTCACCTGACATTTTTTGCATTACTGTTCCTCCATAATCTACGTCCTTTTTGCAGCTTGTAGCATATACGGCTGCAATAACCATCAACATTAAAGTCAATATCTTATTATTATTAATTTTCATCTGAATCTCTTTTGATTAAAAAACTATTTTCCCCACCAAACTTTGGTATAAATCGGCACCTCGGCTGGGGTATTGGTATTTCTACTTTTT
The DNA here is from genome assembly GCF_056395165.1 of Pedobacter sp. 10L46_2. Classification (NCBI taxonomy): domain Bacteria; kingdom Pseudomonadati; phylum Bacteroidota; class Sphingobacteriia; order Sphingobacteriales; family Sphingobacteriaceae; genus Pedobacter; species Pedobacter sp. 10L46_2. The sequence goes on along the minus strand of NZ_JBFTIZ010000088.1, from coordinate 2,513 downwards.
TCATACTCTGGATAAACTAATCTTCTAGGAAAATTTCCCGCACCGGTAACACCTCTGGATGCATAAACTAAAGTACCCGGTTGGTAATCTTCCTCTGTTGAATATACAGGGCTAATCCTTGGGTAACCTGTTCTGTTTTGTTCAAAGAAAGCTTCCAAAGCATGGGAACCAAATAGTGACGCCCACTTCTGAACAATTATCTTTTCTATTTTTGTCTCCAGGTTGGCAGTTGTAGGGTATTTGTACGGACCAGCCAATAAAGTTGTAGGGCCAGGCAAGCCAAGATTTGTAAACGCTGCTGTTACTCCTTCATTGTACTTCAATTCCGCTCCTGAACCTCCATAGTAACGTTCCAAAAATTCTGCCTGCATGAAGCAAGACTCGGCTTTAGTGATGAACCAAACCGGTGCTGTAGGAGCAATAACAGGAACTACCGCATCAAAATATTCTGGGTGACTACTTTGATTCCAAAAATCACCTTGATTAATTGTAGGCACAGGGCTATCCACACCGAAATAAACCTGGGCCCGAGGATCCGCGTTTTGTTCCAGCCAGCTTACCAGCGTTGCACTCGCTTTTAGGTTATCTGTTGTATTCAGCCTTCTGAAGTTGTACTCAAACAAAGGATTACTTTTATTAGGAACATTCTCATACCCGGCCACACCTGCATTGGTGGTCAAAAATTTAGCATCTCCATCATACATTGCCTTGATACCCGCCTCAGCCTCCGTAGGTTTTACATAGGCCATTCTTAAGTACATTTTAAGCTTTAAGGTGTTTGCAAAACGCTCCCAGTTCTCCATCTGATCCTCAAAGGATGCATTGCCATTATCTCCAAAAACTAAGTCTATTCTACTGTCCGTATCTAGATGTGGTGTATTATGAAAGTCTTTTGCTAAGGCTGCATCGATTCCTTCAATCAATGATTTGTAGATGGTATATCCATCATCAAATTTGGGTTGCAAAAATGTACCAACCTTCAGGGCTTCAGTATAGGGAACTTTGTCAAACAGATCCACAAGAACCTGGTAGGTATAGGCCCGCATCACTGTAGCCATGAGATTATAACGCCAATCCTTTGCCACAACAGCTTTCTCAATTGCAAGCTGATAGTCCGCCAATGCTCCTGAATAAAGTTCCTGATAAGGGCTGTTTATAAAGGACGATGAATTTGGAACATCATAAGTGTCGAGACTAATGTATTGACTTGAAGAGTTATTTTGTGTCCAATGCTGAGACCAGATCCCGCCAACAATCGCTAAGTCCCCCCCTACTCTTCCTGCAGTTGAAATCACTCCTGAAGGGATTAGTGATTCAGGATTTGCCTTCTCCAGCAATGGCTTATTGGGATCTATGTTTATGTCTAACTTACTGCATCCACCACTACTTATGAGTCCAGCAAGTGAGCACACCATAATGACTTTATTTAAATTTTTCATTTGTATAAACAATTAATTGAAGATTAAAAGGTTAGATTTAAAGAAACGCCGAAATTCCTTGTGGATGGACCAGTTCTAAACTCTCCGAATTCACTGGAAAGGTCGTTACCAAAATTTGAAACCTCAGGATCTATGGTTATATTCTGTTTGGGCAACCAGGTAAGCAAATTCCTACCGTAAAGGGTGATCATCGCCTTGTCAGTTCCTATCCTTCTTGCAATGTTCTTAGGCAGGGAATACGCAAGCGTAACGTCTCTGAGCTTTAGGTATGTTTTGTCAATAATCCTATCCTTATAAGAAATTGCCCTTCCCAGGTTGGTATAATAATAGGAATAAACATTGTTTTCGGTAATCGGATTTGTATTCTCTACATAAGTCACTTTGCCCGCATTATCCACAACTTTTACCACTGAATTAGGCACAATAAACGTACGTCGGTCGTTAAAAACTGTATTTGCAGCATTACCCACAAAATTTAGCAAATCTGCTGTGCCGGAATAGAATAGGCCTCCCTTTTTAAAATCCAGCGTGAAGCCGAACATAAAATCCTTATAAGTGAAAGTATTGGTAAAGCCCATTACGAAATCGCGCTGAGAGGAGCCATAGGTTCCCAGATTAGGTGCAGAAGCGGGAAATCCATTTGAACTTACCACAATACGTCCTTCTGGATCATAAACTGGCACAGGAGCCTCAAATACGCCTAAAGGCTGACCAACCTTAGCCACAAATTGCGCATCAAATACAGCATTTAAGATTACCTTGCTCAGTCCATCCGGCAATTCGAGAACAACGTTTCTATTTCTTGTAAAGGTATATCCAATATTCCAACTCATATCATCAGTTCTTATCGGAACCCCGCTCAATGTGATCTCAATACCTCTATTACGCACCTTTCCGAAATTTACGACTCTGAGGTTTACACCAGTAGATGGCGCAGAGACAATGGGTAGAATCTGATCATTGGTAACGCGGTTGTAATATGAGAAATCCAGTCCTAGACGGTTATCGAAAAACTTTATCTCCGTCCCAAATTCAGTTTCTGTGCTGATCTCCGGTCTCAGTTTGGTATTATTT
>NZ_JBFTIZ010000087.1:8127-22134 GCF_056395165.1 Pedobacter sp. 10L46_2 | reverse complement strand
GTGCTAAAACTCAGAAAAACTATGCCTTACCTCATAAAATCTGAATATAAAGACTAAAAAATGAGCTTTTTGTCAGAGAACTATCAATAAACTGTCATCATCCCGAATTGGATGTAGCTAAAAGACTTTAGGTACTTATATTTTTTATCTTTGTAGGGTTCAATTTATTTTTATTACGACCATGAGAAAAAGTGCAATTGTTGGTTTAATTACTATAGCGATATGTGTAGGTTTTTTAGTTAGTCTAAACGCTGATACAAATAGCTATTCTACATTTACTGAAGCTGCAAAAGATCCTAAGGAATTTCACGTAATGGGATACTGGGAAAAAGAAAAGGGTACATATTACGACGCTCAGAAAGATGCTAACCACTTTGCTTTTTACATGAAGGATCAAAAAGGCATTGTGAATAAAGTTGTTTACAATGGCACTAAACCTCAAGACTTTGAACGCTCCGAAAAACTGGTATTAATCGGCAAGATGAAAGATGATACCTTCTACGCTTCTAAAATACTCATGAAATGTCCATCTAAATATAATAATGATCTTGTAGAAGTCAAGAAGGACGGTAAAGTGGAAAAATACAACTAATCTTAATGGATATACAATTTATTGGAGAGAACCTCCTTCCGGGTAAAGTCGGGCAATTCTTTATTGTTTTAGCATTCGCTGCGTCGTTACTATCAGCCATCTCTTATTTTTTTGCTACCCAAAATAAGGATCTTGCAGATCAATCATGGAAACGCATCGGACGCATCTCATTTCTAATAAACTGGTTTAGTGTAATAGGCATCGGAGCTACACTTTTTTTTCTAATATTAAATCATTACAACGAATACTATTACGTTTATTCACACTCTTCGAAAGAGCTGCCTGTATATTATATTGTGTCAGCATTTTGGGAAGGGCAAGAGGGAAGTTTCTGGTTATGGGCGTTTTGGCAATCATTACTGGGCGTAATATTAATGTGGAAGGCCAGAACCTGGGAAACTGGCGTAATGACCATTGTAGCGTTCTCGCAAGCATTTTTAACTTCAATGTTATTAGGTGTTGAAATCTTTGGCGAAAGAATAGGTAGCTCTCCCTTCATCCTTTTAAGAGATGCTTTAAACCTTAAGGAGATGGCGCCAGTTGTATTTGCTGATCCTGAAAACTTTAAAAACTACCTTAAATTTATAACCGACGGACGCGGATTAAATCCGCTACTTCAAAATTATTGGATGGTTATCCACCCACCGACTTTGTTTTTAGGCTTTGCCAGCATGGTTGTGCCATTTGCTTATGGAATTGCGGGGCTATGGCAAAAGAAATATAAAGAATGGGTAAAACCAGCAATGCCATGGGCATTGTTTGCCGTAATGATTTTGGGGACGGGTATCATTATGGGATCATTTTGGGCATATGAAGCACTTAATTTTGGCGGTTTCTGGGCCTGGGATCCTGTAGAAAATGCTTCTATTATTCCCTGGTTAACCCTCATAGCGGGTGTACACGTAATGATTGCCTTTAAAAATACAGGGCATGCATTCTTTACTGCAATTGTATTGATCTTCCTCAGCTTTGTATTGGTATTATATGCTTCATTTCTTACCAGAAGTGGTATTTTGGGCGAAACATCTGTCCACTCATTTACAGATCTGGGTATGTTTGGGCACCTTATATTATACAATGTTGTCTTTTTGGCCTTACCTGTAATTTTACTGATTGTAAGATGGAAAGAGTTGCCAATTACCAATAAAGACGAAGAAACTTATTCAAGAGAATTCTGGATGTTTATAGGTGCACTAGTAATTACTGTAGCTTGTATTCAGGTAATTTTCTCTACTTCAGTACCTGTGTTTAACGCAGCATTTGGAACTAACTTTGCACCTCCTATAGATGCCATTAAGTACTACAACCAATGGCAGGCTCCGTTTGCTATTTTAGTAACGGTCATATCTGGATTCACCCAGTTCATGAAGTACAAGAGAACTGATATCCGTAAATTCTACAGCAGTCTTGCGGCTACTGTGGTTTTCTCAATTGTAATTACTGCTGGTTTTGTTTATATCACCAATGTATATCATAACCTGATGTATATACTTTTAACCTTTAGCTGTGTTTTTGCAGTTATGTCTAACGCGAAGATTCTGGGACAAGGTTTTGGAGGTAAGCGGAAATTGGTAGGTGCGGCCGTTGCACACATTGGTTTTGCTTTGTTGTTGCTTGGCGCTTTGGTAGCTGCCGCTACTAACAAACCAATCTCTTTAAATGCATCTAACTTTATTCCGGTTAAAGATTTCGAGAAGGCTGAGAAACCCGGAGAGAACATTGTTCTCTACAAAAATGAGCCAAAGAAAATGGGTAAGTACACCGTTACCTATATCAGCGATACTACCGTTGCTCCAAATACTTTTTACAAATTGAACTTTAAAGTTTATGATGAAAGTACTGGCAAAGTAAAAGAAGATTTCGAAGTAAATCCTCATATTCAGTCGAACGAGAAAATGGGGCTTATTGCTTCACCTGACACTAAACATTACTTAACCTACGATATTTATACTCACGTTACCAGCGCTCCTTTGAAAGAAGACAAGGAGCATGGAGACCATGAAGGACATAGTGAAGAAGAAAACTATAAGGCTCCTAGAATTGTGACAGTTAGCGTTGGTGATACTTTACATACAAGTAGTGGGGTACTTACTGTTAAAGCACTAAATCCAAAACCGCAGGCAAAAGATTTAGTAATTGGTCCTAAGGATTTAGCTGTAGGTATGCCAATTGAGGTTGACGTTAATGGTAAAATATATAAAACTGAACCTATCTTTTTGGTTAAAGGAAATAACGTATTTGACTTTGCCCGTAATATTGATGATTTAGGGTTAAGGGTTAGGTTTACAAAAGTAATTCCTGATCAAGGCAAAGTAGAATTGCAGGTTTTTGAAAAACCTCAGCAGGCGAAGGACTGGGTTGTTTTTAAATCTATTGAGTTCCCTTACATCAATTTATATTGGATTGGTACAATAGTGATGGTTGCAGGATTTTTACTATCCATTTTCAGGAGACAAAAAGAAGTTAAAGCTGTTTAATGAAAGTAGTCTGTATTGGTTCTGGTAATGTGGCAACGCATTTGGCTAATGCGCTAAAAGCAAAGGGTGTAGATCTGATTCAGATATGGAGCCGTGATTTGGCGAACGCCTCTGAGCTGGCAAAGAACACAAACTCTGTAGCTATCTCAAATCTGGATGAAATTGACCGTTCGGCTGATTTATACATTGTTGCGGTGAAAGATGATGCCATTGCATCAGTATCTGATAGCTTAAGAGAAATAAATGGATTGGTAGTTCATACCTCGGGAGCTACATCAATAGATGCCTTGTCGGCATTGAAAAATTACGGTGTTTTATATCCTCTGCAAACTTTTTCTAAAGCCAAGCCAATTGATTTTGCTAACGTTCCATTATGTATTGAGGCAAGCAATGTACATACTTTGGAGGTCTTAAGAAGTGTCGCGGATATGCTTTCTTCGCCTGTTTATGAAGTGGATAGCGAGAAAAGGAAAATATTGCATTTGGCGGCAGTTTTTGCCTGTAATTTTGTTAACCATCTTTACACATTGAGTGATAAGATAGTGGAACATTTTGAGCTCGACTTTGAGATGCTTAAGCCATTAATAATGGAGACGGCATTAAAAGTACAGACTGAACTGCCTATAAATGTACAAACCGGACCTGCCGTTCGGGATGATGAGCAAACTATGATTAAACATCAGGTTTTACTGAATGGTATGCCTGAATTAAAAGAAATCTATCAAACTTTAAGTAAAAGCATTAAAAAAACACATTTATAGTTATAAATGCCGTTTTTCGTGCTTATTTTTGAACACAATTATGAGTATTTTTAAATTAAAGATAAATTTTGAAGAACAAGGAAAAGAACCTCTTGAATTACCTATTGTAAGTGGAGAATCGGTTCTTGATGCTTGTTTAGATCACGGAATAGAATTACAGCATAACTGTGGTGGAGTATGCGGCTGCAGTACATGTCATGTTTACGTACTAAAGGGAATGGATAATATCCAGGAAATTTCTGATAAAGAAGAAGATTTTATTGACAGAGCTGTTCGTCCTAGAATTACTTCAAGATTAGGTTGCCAGTGTGTTGTTATAGATGGAGACATAGAAGTAACAATCCCTGATCAATCAGAATTTTTAGGTCACTAATATAAATCAATAAATTATACAAAGACATGCAAGATAAATTTGCTTTACCAATATACTGGAATGACCATGAGGATATAGCCCAGGAGTTATATGAGAAATTTGGTGATGATTTTAATGAAGCCAAAATATACCGTATCAGATTCACTGAGTTAATAGAATGGGTATTGGAATTACCTAATTTTAAAGGGACCAGAGAAGAAAGCAGTGAAGGTCATTTGGAGCAAATCCAGTCGGCCTGGGTTTACGAATGGAGAGATAACCAGGATTAGTAAGATATGTTCCTGCAGAAACTTAAAAACATTACCACCCTTATTTTTGATGTGGATGGTGTGCTCACAAATGGTGATATTATTGCATCAGACAGTGGGGAGTTTCTGCGCACATTTAACATTAAAGACGGTTATGCTTTACAGCTGGCCGTGAAAAGGGGTTACCTTATTTGTATCATCTCCGGAGGGCGGGGTTTGGCAATGCAAAGACGTTTTGAAGGTTTAGGTATTGCGGAAGTATTCCTTGGTGTTTCAGATAAAGTAGATGTATTTAATTCTCTTTTGGCTAAGCATAACATTACGGCCGACGAAATATTGTATATGGGGGATGATATTCCCGATCTTAAAGTGATGCAACTGGTAGGGCTGCCAACGTGCCCTTCAGATGCTGTGCCCGAAATAAAAGCAATTTCTGAATATATTTCTCCATATTCAGGAGGTAAAACTGCAGTTCGGGATATTATTGAAAAGGTGCTTAAAGTACAGCAAAAATGGTTCGATGAGAACCCTTCTGCAGCCGATTCGGGAAAGTAGCAGCCTGCAACAATTATGTTACTTCTGTTAGATTAAACCTATTCCACTGTTCATACTCCAATCTCTTACAAAACCGAAGCTAAAAGCTTTATAACTATTAAAAATTGTAAAAGAGTATGAAAAAATTATTGATTATCTGCGGATTGTTATTTAGTGTAATAACATTTGCACAAGCGCAACAGGGTCAGGGTCAAGGTGGTCGTAGAGGAGGAACACCTGAAGAGAGAGCAAAAAGAAATACCGAAATGTTGACTAAAAAGCTTAGTCTTACGGCAGATCAGCAAACCAAAGTTTCTGCCATTTACCTGGAACAAGCCGAGGGGATGAAAAAATTGCGTGAAGATGCGGCAGGAGATAGAGACGCAATGCGGGCTGCAATGGTGAAATCTAACGAGGAAAGCGATACTAAAATTAATGCTTTGTTAAACGACGACCAGAAAAAAGCTTACACTACCTGGAAAGAAGAGAGAAAAGAAGCAATGAAAAAAAGACAAGATGGTAATGGCGGAGGTCAATAATCATTAAAACATTTAAAATAATAGAAGCGGCATATGGCCGCTTTTGTTATTTTTGAGCAAATTTTAATTATGTATAAGCAGACACTTCCAATAATACTCGCCTCAAAATCTCCACGAAGACAAGAATTGATGAAATCGATGAACCTTGATTTTAAAGTAGTTTTGAAGGAAGTTGATGAAAGCTATCCGAAAGATTTGCTCCCGGCCGAAATTGCGGTTTATATTGCCGAAAAGAAGGCAGCAGCTTTTGCAGATGATAGCCATGAAAACATAGTGATTACTGCAGATACTATTGTTGCCTATAATAATGAAATATTGGGTAAACCTGAGGATGTAACTCATGCTACTGAAATGCTAACCAAACTGTCTGGTACAAACCATCAGGTATACACTGGTGTGAGCATTGCTTATGGGGATAAAATGCATTCTTTTTACGATGTTACTGAAGTGTTTTTTAATCCACTTACAGCAGAACAGATTGATTTTTATATTGCCAATTTTAATCCTTTTGATAAAGCCGGTGCTTATGGTATTCAGGATTGGATAGGCCTTGTAGCTGTCGATAAGATTATTGGTTCTTATACAAATGTAATGGGTTTGCCAACTGAAAAGTTATATAAAGCTTTGTCAGGATTTTAATTCTGATAGCGAATATAGAACGCCCATTTTTAAATCGTAAGTGGACAAACTGATCTGTTTAATCTCAGACAGTGATAAAATGTGATTGGTAAGAATTGCGGCAATCACAATCATATCAACCCTTAATTTTATTAGAWCAGGCATGTTTTGGCGTGCTGCATGGGTAGACGTAATTAGTTTTTCTGAAAGGCTATTGTAAGCAGTAAATTCTATAGGCGCAGATTTTATGTTTTCTATATGTGTTTCTTTTAAAATCATACTGGCAAAGGTTTCAAAAGCGCCGGCAGAACCAATCAAATGATCAGGTTTATGTAATATACAAGCTTCTTTTAAATCTGTGAGCTCATTGTTCAGATGGTTAATAATAGCTGATTTATCCAGCTCATTAATTGGATCTGAATGGAAATAAGCCTGCATTAATCTGGCTGCACCTATGTTATAGCTTTTCTTCCACAGCAGTTCTTTATCATTACAGATAATGAATTCGGTGCTTCCTCCGCCGATATCCATAATCAATGATGTTCCATTGATTGTACCTGTGGCTTTTACTCCTTTATAGATGTATTCAGCTTCTTTATCACCATCAATAACATCTATAATGATGTCTGCGTTTTTCTTTGCAGATTCAACAAAATCAATTCCATTGGCTGCGCTCCTTACTGCGGAGGTAGCAATTGCCAGTGTTTGCTGAACCTGGTACTTGTCAATTTTCTGTTTAAAGTTTTTTAAGGTTTCAATTCCTCGTTCAAATGCTTCGGGTATAATGATGTTTTCGTTAATGCGTCCCTGACCAAGCCTAACGGGTACGTTTGTTTTATAGATTATCTGGACGTTTGTAGCAGATATTTCTGCTATTATCAGGTGGAAGGTATTTGTACCAAGATCAATAACTGCGGCTTTCATTAAAGGTTTATTTGATGGTAAAAGTGCAAAAAAAAAGCCATCCTACTGGACGGCTTTCTAAAAACTATTTAATTATTATTCGAAATATTCTTTCATTTTTTCGAAGAAACTCTTATCGTGCTTACCAGGTTGTGGCTTAAAATTAGGAGAGTCTCTTAATTTCTCAAGCATGCTTCTTTCTTCAGAACTTAGCGCTTTTGGAGTCCATATATTTACATGGATAATCTCATCGCCTCTGTGATATGAATTGATTTCAGGAATACCTTTACCCTTTAAGCGTAATAATTTTCCGCTTTGGGTACCTGGTTCAATTTTGATTTTTGCTTTACCATCAATGGTTGGAACCTCGGCACTATAGCCTAATGCAGCATCAATGATAGAAACGTGTAAATCATAAACTACATTATTGCCTTCGCGTTTTAAAGTTTCATGAGGTATTTCTTCAATCAGGATGATCAGATCTCCGGGGATACCGCCGCTAGGTGCTGCATTACCTTTTCCGCTCATGCTTAATTGCATACCGTCACTTACACCAGCTGGGATATTGATTGTAATTGTTTCCTCGCCACGAACTATACCCTCACCATGGCATGATGTACATTTAGCCGTGATCTGTTGTCCGCTACCATTACAAGTAGGGCAGGTAGAGGTAGTTTGCATCTGACCAAGAATTGTGTTGGTCACTCTGCGAACTGCACCGCTTCCACCACAGGTTTTACATGTACTTACCGATGAGCGATCTTTAGCTCCTGTTCCGTCACATGTTTTACAGCTAATCTGCTTATTTACTTTGATTTTTTTCTCTGTACCGTTGGCAATTTCCTCAAGAGTGAGTTTTACTTTGATGCGCAGGTTAGTTCCTTTAGCTACACGTCGGCCGCCGCGCGACTGCTGACCGCCGCCTCCAAAGAAACTTTCGAAAGGACTGCCACCACCACCAAAAATATCCCCGAATTGACTGAAGATATCTTCCATGTTCATGCCGCCACCGCCATATCCACCGCTAGAAGCTCCGCCAACGCCAGCATGCCCATAATGGTCATAACGTTGTTTCTTTTCCGGATTGCTTAAAACTTCATAGGCCTCGGCAGCCTCTTTAAAGTTGTCTTCGGCAGCCTTATCCCCAGGGTTTTTATCAGGGTGAAATTTGATGGCTAGTTTGCGATAAGCCTTTTTAATTTCTTCGGCAGATGCGCTTTTGGTTACACCAAGTACATCATAAAAATCTCTCTTACTCATAATATTAACTACCCACTACAACTTTAGCAAAGCGAATCACTTTATCATTTAAAGTGTAGCCTTTCTCTAATTCATCAATTACTTTTCCTTTTAACTCTTCATTTGGGGCAGGTATTTTAGTAATAGCCTCATGGTTATCAGTATCAAAAACATTGTTGATGCTTTCCATTTCTTTTAAACCTTTTTGAGCTAAAATGCTTTTTAGCTTGCTATGTACTAACGCAACGCCTTCACGGATTGGATTTATATCAGTAGCAGTTTCTATGGCCTTGGTGGCACGATCAAAATCGTCTAAAACAGGTAACAGTGAAACTATTACATCTTTTCCCGCAGTTTGTAAAAGCTCACTACGCTCTTTTTGGGTACGACGTTTGAAATTGTCAAACTCGGCAAACAAGCGTAGATATTTATCGTTTAAAGCTGCATTCTCTTGTTGTAATTTTTCTTCGGCAGAAAGCTCTGGCACAACTTCGGTTTCCGTAACTGGATTTTCTGCAGTTACTTCTTCAGTATTTATTTGATCTTCGGTATTATTCATCTGCTCTTCAGCGTTATTTTTCACAATTGGATCTGTGTTATCGTTCTTTTTCTTCTTGCTAAACATGGTATAGTAGAATTTTTGATTGTAAACTCAAAAGTTTTGCCAATGAAATATATCAGTCATGGTGTCAGTTTTATTTAAAATAAACTGACGCGAATGACTGAAAAGGAATGTTTTGTCAGATTTTGGCGGTTAAACAATTTGTGCATCTTCATGCACAATTCCACCTTCACATTTGATAATTCTTGAAGGGAAAGTTCTTATAATATGATAATCGTGGGTAGCCATAAGTACGGCAGTTCCACTCTGACTAATCTGTTTAAGCAACATTACTATTTCTTCTGATGTATCAGGGTCTAAGTTCCCTGTAGGTTCATCAGCAAGTATTATTTCTGGGTTATTTAATAATGCACGTGCAATTACAACGCGTTGCTGCTCGCCGCCCGAAAGCTCATGCGGCATTTTTCTGATCTTTGATCGTAAGCCTACCTTTTCAAGAACATCTTTTATACGTTCTTCAATTAAGGCTTGATCTTTCCAACCTGTAGCTTTTAATACGAACTCAAGATTTTTTTCAATTGTTCTGTCGGTAAGCAGTTGAAAATCCTGGAATACAATTCCTAATTTTCTGCGTAAATAGGGTACATCTTTAATGGCCAGGTTTTTTAAATCGAAGCCAGCAATTTGTCCGTCGCCATTACCGATATGAAGATCTCCGTAAATGATTTTAAGTAAACTGCTTTTCCCGGAACCGGTTTGGCCAATTAAAAAAACGAACTCTCCTTTATCAACATTTAAATTTACATCTGATAAGACCAGATGTTTTTGTTGAAATACATCTACATTCTTTAGATTTATAACTGCGTTTCCTGTCATTTTTAAATATCTATTTTAGCAATTTGTCCAAAGGGCAAATCATTTACAAAATTCATAATGTAGGGCAATTTATCACCTAAGCCCAATTTTTCAAGCGATTTATCAGGCCTGTCTACCCTAAAGTAGGCCAATAAGGTAAATTTATCATCCCTTAATTGTACGTAATCAGGGATCTTGGCAATGCCTTTTACTTTAATAACATACATTAGGTCAAAAATAGTATTTCAAATTGAGAATTAAGGCATGTGATGTATTTATCTAATCAAGGTAAGCGATCCGGTAACTGGTTTCATGCCATTTTTCAGATCGATGATGTAGTAATAAACACCAACAGGAACATCCTCATTTCTGTACTTCCCATCCCAGGGCTTTTCATAGCCGGTACTTTCAAAGATGAGGGTTCCATAACGATTCATGACTTTTACCACAGGGGCATCCAGAGCATCTATAGCGGTGATATTCCACGCATCATTAATATTGTCGCCATTTGGACTAAAAGCATTTGGAACTGTAAGTCCGTTATAGACCTTAACAAATACCGTGTCCAGAGCGGTTACACAGCCCATAGTCGATTCTGCGTGCAGGATATAGTCTGTATCCTCTTTAGGCGATACCCTGGGAGTAAGGGAATTTTTATCATCAATATCAGTATTCGGTGTCCAGAAATACCTTACTCCATCTCCTGACACACTTCCGTTTAGTTTGACATCATATCCACTTAATATTTTTTTATCAGGACCCGCATCAGCAGCTGGTACTTTGTTAACAATTACATTTACCTGGGCCTCCCTGTAACACGTACCACTTTTTACTTGAACTGTATATAATGTAGTTACAGTTGGCGAAGCGATGGGATTCGCAACATTTGGATCTGAAAGCCCAATTGTCGGCGACCAGGAGTAGCTTGTACCCCCTGAAGCATTCAGTTGTACACTAGTTCCCTCACAAATCTGGGGTGCCGGATTGTCTACAACCGGAATTGGTGGAGGAATAACGTTCACATTTATTGCGGAAGTAACCTCACATCCCAGACTTTTTACGGTAAGGGTATAGGAGCCAGACATACTTGCTGTAGCATCTAGAATTACAGGCGATTTTTCTGTCGAAAATAAAGTTCCATTGGGCCTTCGCCATTCGTAGGTACCGTCTGTACTTACATCAAACATTATGGCATCTCCTATACATACAGGCCCATTGCTTATTGCGTTTACCATTGGGGGCGAGTTTACTTTAACGGTTAAGATAGGGGATACTGTTCGGCAATTAGGAGAATTAAAATTTCCTGGTTCAGCTGCAGTTAATCTGTAATTGTACAATCCAGGAATCGCATTAGTAAATGACTCATTATAACTTGAAGGATTTGTAGCCCCGGGAATATCAGCCCAGCTGCCACCATTGTCTTTTTGCCACTGGTACCGGAGGGTTCCCGAACCCACTGTTTGAGCCGACAGATTTAAGGTTGTGGTGGTCCCTTCACAAATATCTTGAACTCGATTAAAACTAGTGCCTATTCCAGCTTTAATATCTGGTCCGCAGGCTCTGAATGTGATGTCATCTATCACGATATCATTTCCACCAGCATCATTTACATTAAAAACATTATTGATCATTCTGATTTTCACGCGTGTTGAAGTTGTGGTTTGAAAAATGAACCCATATTGCCTCCAATTACGGTCTTGATCCGGAATGTCACCAGTGTTATAACTACCTAATTCTATATCATTCATATCTAATACTACAAATGTGATATTTGGCTTTAAGCCGGAATAGTCAAGCATGTTCAGTAGCCATGCAGCAAATTCGTATTTGGTATTTGGACAGAGATTAATCTGTACATCTGATTCATAAAAAATACCAGGATTGCGGTCTGCATTTACAACCATCATATAGCCGTCTACATCATCAGGGGTATGATTGGTTACTGCATACCAATTCCTGTTCATGCCAATAGTTGTTTTTGCAATAGTATAGGTGCCGTCCCGTACATTTCTGTCGCTTACATAGGTATAACTGCTAAAGCCAGGATCGGGGCCAGCATCCGCACTTCCTCTTCCAAAATCTATGTTCACTACCGGATCTCCTAAAGAGCCGGTACATACCTGTGCCTTCACCTTTGCAGCACTAAAGGTGAGCAGTAAAAACAATGCGGTAAGTTTTGTATATCCCCAGGTCAATACAGTTATTTAAGCTAATACAATATACTGCTTATTCTCTGTATTTTAAACAGCCTTGCTATACCTAATGTACCCGTCTGAATCTTACTTATGCCGTCTACCATAATAACATAGAAGACAAATTATAATGGGCTAAAATTATTGTTTTAGTTAAGTGCCTTATTGTTAGTTGTTTGAGGTGTTTTTTTAACGAAAGAGCACAAGAATGGACGTATTGCTAAAAACCGTCTTAAATACCGTAAAGTAACATTTTTTATCTAAAGCAACCGTTTGTGTTGAATTATTGATATATCTAACTTATTTGGTTTTCCTATCATTTGCATATGTAATGAATTGTGAATGAATATGTCTTTATAGTTAAATTATTTCCAATATTGTTTAAGACTTATATCTTGATATGAGGACTATGTATAATCTTATTTGGTTAATGCAAACGGTTGCGTTGTTAAAGATTGTTAAATGACATTTCAATAACACTAGATTAGGGCTATCAACTAAAACAGCAATAATATTTTTAGCACATAAAAGCTTGAGAATTAATTATTAACCATTAACCAGGATTTGATTTAGGGCATCAAACCAGAACAACAAATAACCATATATAATTTTAAACGAGGGAATTAGGTAAACCTCAATTAGCTATTTACAATAAATATAGCCGGGGAATTCCTATGCCTTAATTGTATTAACAAACTAACTTAAACTAACAACTAACCAACCCATGAAAAATCAAGTCACCTAACTGCAATTGGTGAATATGGCTATCCAGGAATAGTCCAGCCACTTAACAGATTGAAAGAAAATCGCTCTTCATTGAATTCAACTATTTGATTTTAAACTAAAAAAATGTTTATGAATAATTTTTACAAGAAGCAACTCTTGACCTGCCTGTTGCTACTGTTTTCTGTAATTGCATTCGCACAAAAAAAGATTAGCGGAACAGTTAAAGGATCAGACGACGGTGGTCCTCTTCCAGGAGTGTCCGTTACATTAAAAGGAACCTCTAAGGGGGTTAGTACAGATGGAAATGGAAAATTTACAATTGATGCACCTGCAGATGGTGTTCTTCATTTTTCATATATAGGATATAATGCCAAGGATGTAAACATTGCCGGGCAAACTGAGGTCAATGTTCAATTGGCTCCTTCTGCAAATGCGCTTAAAGATGTAGTCGTAATTGGATACCAGGAAGTATCAAGGAAAAAAACTACTGCAGCAGTATCTACAGTAAAAGCTAAAGACATTGAAAATTTACCATCTCCAACATTTGATAAACTCTTGCAAGGTAGGGTGGCGGGACTAAATGTTCAGGCATTCTCAGGTGAGCCCGGTGGTACACCAACATTTGTTGTACGTGGTAATTCATCAATCGGAAGAGCAGTAAATGCAGCACGTGCCTTAAGCAGCCCATTATTTGTGATAGATGGAATTCCTATTTCAAGTGAGGATGTAACCTCATTTGGAGATTTAACAGGAACCAACTTCATTGCAGGAATAAATCCTAATGATATAGAATCCATTGATGTTTTAAAAGATGCTGCAGCCGCATCAATCTATGGATCAAGAGGTGCAAACGGAGTAGTAGTTGTTAAAACTAAGCGTGGTAAGTCTGGTAAACCTGAGATTAATGTAAGTGCGTATACCGGTGTTTCTAAACAAGGTGAGATGCAAGAGTACATCACAGGTGCTCAGGAGCGCAGGTATAAAATGGATTATTTGAACAAGTACGCCAGCCATGAGCAACAGGGGCTATATCCTATGATACTAACCGATAGTTTAAATCCTGCATTTAATAATGCGAACGATTGGCAGGGAATATTTTATCGCACAGGTATCATTCAAAATTATGATGCTTCTGCATCTGGTGGCTCAGAGACTATGAATTATCGCTTTAGTGGTAACTACTACAACGAGGGTGGTATTATTAAAGGAACAGGTTTTAAACGTTATACCATGTCGGGATCAATGGGAGTTAAGCTTTCAGAGCGTCTTAAACTTGATGCATTATTTAGATTGTCGAGGGGAGACCGCGCCAGAGGACGTGGACAAGCACCTTGGGAAAACCCTCTTCCAATAAATGCAGGGACGTTTCCAACTTCACTGTTATATAT
>NZ_JBFTIZ010000087.1:6166-8112 GCF_056395165.1 Pedobacter sp. 10L46_2 | reverse complement strand
ATATATAAGTGATGTGGATATGCAAAACTTTACAGGTGTGCTGGATCAGGTTAAGGATAAGAATATCAATGATGATATTACGTCTAGTATAACACTAAATTACGATATCAGTAAAAAGTTTCATTTTCAAACACAAGGATCGTTGCAATCAAGCAAAGGCGGCAGAGACATCTTTAGGCCAAGTATTTTGGATGCGGAGGGTAATTTTTATGCTCAATCGTCTAGATCGAACTTTGATAACTTTAATATAGACAACCTTCTTTCGTATACTACTTCGGTGAATAATGACCACCACATTACCGTACTGGGTGGAAATACGATAAACTACCTGACAAGAGAATATACAGGGATTGGGGGGATTGGAAAAGGGAATAATGTAATTTCTACTGTTCAGGGTATTAATGAATATGCGTATAGTGATCCATACGGTAATATGATAACGGGGTCTAAACGCGAAGCTTCAGGAATGCTGTCGTTTTTCGGAAGAGCAAGTTATGATTATAAAGATAAGTATCTCTTCTCTGTTAGTTTCCGTGCCGATGCCTCATCTCGTTTTGGTAAGAATTACAGGTGGGCCCACTTTCCTTCTGTTTCGGCAGGTTGGGTAATATCTGACGAGCCGTTTATGAAATCAGCAGAGAATTGGGTGTCATTACTGAAAATAAGAGGTAGTTATGGTGTTTCAGGTAACTTACCGGCCGATTACTATGCGCCATTTAACTCATACATTACCGGAAATGGTGGTGCAGGGTATCAAGGCTCTGCCGCTACAAATACCTACAATGGTGTAAACTCGGTAACTTATAATCCCGGATCTATTACACAAGATAATTTAACATGGGAAAGATCAATCCAATCGAATATTGGTATTGATGCAGAATTATTTAAAAGCAGATTAAACATATCTGTTGATGCTTATAACCGTGGTACATCAGACCTTATTTTCGATTTGATTATGCCGGTTACCAGCGGGTATGATAAAGTTAGAACTAATGCTGTTGATGTTAGGAATTTAGGGGTTGATTTAAATGTTACAGGAAGAGTATTCAGTCCTGAGAGCAAATTTCAATGGAATCCAAGATTGGTAATGTCATTCAACAAAAATCAAATCATGTCGTTGCCTAATGGTAATAGAGACATTATGGTTACAGATGGTAATACAGGTACTACTTTTATACTTACAAAAGGGCGTCCTATTTATGAATATTTCCTGGTTAAATCGGCAGGGGTATATACAGATAAAAATGAAATCCCTTTTGATCCGCGCACTGGAGATCTGATTACTTATTGGAACGGATCGCAGACTGCAAAACCTGGCTCATACAGATGGATAGATCAAAACTTTGACTATGATGTATGGGATCATTTTGATAAAGTAAGGGTTGGTAATCCGAATCCAAGAATTACAGGTGGTTTAAGCAATACCTTTACTTATAAAAATTTCTCTCTTGAAGTTTTTACAACCTTCTTATTAGGCAGAGAGGTGTATAACACTTATATCTCAAGTTTACTTGATCAATATAAACAACTTGGAAGCTTCCCAAACACTGGGCTTATCAATCTGGATAAATTGCCTATATGGCGTAAACCGGGCGATAAGGCTACCTACGCCGACTTAAATCCTTACGGTGATTATTATTATCAGTTTAATAATTTCTCTTCAGCCTATATGGAAGATGGATCTTATGCGAAAATTAAATACATCAATTTAGCTTATAATGTTCCGACCAAGTTGCTGGAAAAATTAAAAATGAAACGCTTGCAGGTTTATACCATCATAGATAATGTTTACTCTTTCCAGAAATCAACATTACCGGATGTTGAAGCAGTGAATGAGCTGGGAATATATACAGGAGATAGTTATCCGGTACCTAGAAAATTCACCTTTGGTATTCAGGCATCTTTTTAAGCGGCTTTAAATAAATAATTAATAATTAGAACATAGA
>NZ_JBFTIZ010000087.1:0-6114 GCF_056395165.1 Pedobacter sp. 10L46_2 | reverse complement strand
AATGCTTTGCACAGGACTATTTTCCTGCAAAAAATTATTAGACTTAAAACCTGAAGGTTCGGTATATGAAGGAGTGTATTGGAAAACTCAGGATGATGCAACTTCTGGCTTAATGGGGGCCTATTCCTTATTGCGTAAGTCGCTTACTCTTGGCGGACAAGGTATGTCAAATTTTGTGTTTGGCGATTTTACCGCGGGAGTTTTTACCGAGGGAGGTGATTATGCATTAAATTTCCTTGTTAAAGGAGACCAGTATTATGGAACAGGATTAAATGTTAATGATTTTAGAGGTGATTATCTGGATGATTTCCAAACCTGGACTCCCTTTTATAAAACAATAACACAAGCAAATACCGTAATCGAAAAAGTAGGTAAAATGCCTGATAATGTATTTAAGACACCTGCTGATAAAAGGAAGATTATTGGAGAGGCTTATTTTATTCGTGCCTACACCTATTTTTATATGGTTCGTATATGGGGAGATTTGCCGTTGGTACTTCAGTTTGACCCGGATCCTGTATCGTCTAAGAATATTGCGCGTACCTCAGAGGTTACAGTTTTAGATTCTTGTGTTGTGGACATGAATAAAGCAGTTAAACTTTTAAATTGGAAAACCAGTAACGAGGAGATAGTAAGGGCTGATAAAGGTGCTGCTTTTGCGCTAATGGCTCATTTAAATAGATGGAAGTATTTTGTAACTAAAGATGCTGACCAAGGATTATTAAATAATGCGGTTGCAGCAATAGATTCTATAACCGCTTCTGGGAAGTACATGCTGGAGCCAGCTTCAAATTTTGCCAGATTATTTAAAGGTAAATCATCAGAAGGCATCTTTGAGATCAATACAAGTTTCGGTCAGGGCGAGTATCAGGAAAGCGGTTTTTATAATTATACCCTAGGCATTCCTTACATACCAGGACAGTCTAAATCAACCATTTTTGATAGGGAGATGGTTAATGCAATTTTTGCTGATGATTCGGATGCGAGATATAACTATTATTTCGACAGGTCTAAACCTGAAGATATGATTCTCACAAAATACATTGGTAAAAACAAACAGAATTTAACTTTTAAAGATCCTAATGCCCAGACAGGTGCGGTAATAGATTGTAATATCAGCATTTTCCGATTAGCAGAAATGTTGTTGTTAAGGGCAGAGTGTAATGCATTACTAAATAAAGATGGTCAGGCACTCACAGATTTAAATGAAGTTAAAAGAAGGTCTAATCTTGAGAATTATGCCGGAAGTGGAGAAGATCTTAGATATGAAATATTTGATGAGACTTTCCGCGAATTGTTTTGTGAAGGCCATACCTGGTACGATATGGTGCGAAACAAGATGGTGGTTGACTATCTTGATGCTAGTCGCTTCCCTCAATCAAGATACGATGAGGAAGGTTGGAAATGGCCTATTAACAGAGGATTATTTGTTGATAATAAACAATTGACACAAAATAAATACTGGATCGGAAAATTAAGATAACCTGGTCACTTAAATTAAATATCATGAAAATTAAATTATCATACATTTTAACTCTAGTCGCTTTTTGTGTTGCATTTACCGCCTGTAAAAAGAACGACTATATCATCGGAGGCGATTTACATGATCCACATGTAAATATGACGACTTATGATTTTCTTAAAACCAAACCTCTATTTGATACCCTGGTAGTTCTTATTGATAAGGCTGGATTGAAAGATGAAATCAACGGGAATAATACCTTTTTTGCTCCTACAGATTATTCAATTAAAGCACTTCTGGCAAGAAGAACACTAATTATTCAACAGAAGTATCAGGATGAGAATATCAAGTATACGTTGGATAGTTTGCCTGTTCCGGAGCTAAGAGATTCACTAAGATCTCATCTTTTTACCGGTAAGATTAATCGTGAGCAGCTTTCTTTAGAAAATAAAGTTTTCAAGAGTCTGTCTGGCGAGGATTTTTCTATTTTACTAAAACAAGTTGATAGCTATACCGGGCTTGTAACCACTAGACCACAGTATCTTTATCTAACCAAGATCAGGAATGGTCTGGACCCGAATCCAATTCCTGATGATTATCTGGATGAGGACAGGGATATAATAGAGCTGGTTCAGACCTCAGGGATTTTGACTACCAACGGGGTACTCCACGTATTAAATAATACCCACAAATTTTACTGGTAAATCTTTTAGTTTAGCCTGGGTGGGTTGTAAAAAGATCCCTGTAGGTTTTATTGGAGAAACAATGTATTATAAAGACAGCCCCTTTTCAATTGAACAGGGTAATGTAAAAGTAGTAACAAGCTCACTAAATTTAGATGGGTCAACGCTTCCTGTTTTAGTTAAGTTACTGGAAGTAAGAAAAAAAGGAACAAGCCAAAAAGCTGAGGAATTTTATGCAGAACATGAGGTTTATGTTTACAAACAGCCAATTGATCCGGACGTAGATACTACCATTGCGCAGGTAAATGCGAAAAGAGAGAAGAAAATGCTGCCTCCTTTTGAGTTTTTGCCTAGCGGACAATTTCTGTTTAATGCAGGAACCGCATTTTTGCCAGCAAGATCTGAATATGAATTTGACGTAGAGGTAAGTAATGAGAGCGGGACAAAGGTGTTTAAAAACATTGGCGAAATTCATTTTAGAGATCCGGAATTGTTTAAGCCTTATGCAATAGCAGCAAGCTGGTTTAATGATAATGGAGTTGCGACTGACAATGGCGCATTGTCTGCTAATCCAGAAATGATCATTGAAAAAATCAGTGACCAGGGTACAAATGCAATTGTAAAGATTGTGGATCAAAATGGAGTTCCATTTAACCCTAAGACAGGAGAGATCATCAAAAGAGGAGATAGGCCGACGTTTGAATCTTATGCGAAATTTAACCCTGTAACGTATACAGATACTTCGATGGTTTGTAATTTTGAGATTACGCCTTTCCCGATAAAGAGAATTAGCGGATATGGAGATTTTCTAATGTACTACAGAATACCAAGTAAGTTTGCGTCGTTAACTACATTCCCGGCAAATCATCCTCCTGGAACCACATTTAGTATCAATCCAAGATTTGGATTCCAGATTAAGCAACTGGGTACCTATTTAATAACCATTAAATTAAATGGCGTAATACACAAATAATAGGTTGTATCAAAAGCAAAACCCGGCATACTTAATATATCGTTTATATGTTAAGTATGCCGGGTTTTTTATATCGTTTTAAGGAATGCTATGGTATCAACATTATCTGCATAATCCCATAGTTTTGGAACCTGACTTTCTCCGAATGATAATACAGCGGTTTTTAGTTCAAAAGGGATGTTACTTACTACACATTGAATATTTTCTTCTTCTGCCCTTAGCTTAGTTGCAACATCATCGATGTTTTTATAACGCTCATAATACAATACAGCTAATGGCGATGACATTCCTGAATCTTCTTTTAACAATAGGAAACCGTTATCGTAGTGCTCAGCCATATTTACCAGGTAAATAGATTTGTTATAATCGTAATTGTTGTTGTATTTGAAATGATTAATAATTTCTTTGAAATGTTCTATTGGTTCAAAGAACTCTTTGATACTATAATCCTCCGGGATAAATAGTTTAGAAACATTTCTGCAACCTAACCCAAAGTAATCAAATACATCATGACCAAGTGATGCGATTTCAGAAGGCTTTTCTTGTCCGTTTAAGACTGCAACACTATTCCTGTTTTTTCGAATGATATTTGGGACCTTACCAAAATAAAAATCAAAATATCTTGAAGTGTTATTACTGCCGGTAGCAATCACAGCATCAAAATCTTTTAAACGTTCAACATAAACAATATGATCTGCCAGTTGAGGCTCAATAATAATTAGCTGAGCGAGTAGGGCAGGCAGCAATTTATCGTCAGATGATGAGAGCTTAATAAGCGCTATGTTTCCGGTTGCCAAAACAGATAATACATCATGAAAACCTACAAGAGGGATGTTTCCTGCCAATATTAGTCCAACTTTTTTAGGGTTTTTATTAATCGTAATATTTCTGAACCAGGTTTCCAGATCTTGTTGGTTAAGCATTTTATGCAAAGCATTTAATGATCTTTCAACCTCATCTATAGTAAACCAGGCATTGCTGTTTTGAGCCGCTAAAATCAGGTTTTTGAATCCCTGATCGGGATTGGCTATATAGTCACTAAGTTTTTTTAAAGCAATAATTAGTTTTTCCGTAGTAAGGATTGGCATATTTCCAACAATTTTAAAGTTTAAGTGTTATATTTGCAATGCAAAGGTAACCCTTAGCAATAGATTTACACGAAGACATGGCTATTAAAATAACAGACGAATGTATTAACTGCGGAGCATGTGAGCCTGAATGCCCAAATAATGCAATTTACGATGCAGGCACTGCCTGGAGATTTTCTGATGGTACTAACTTAAATGGTATTATCGACTTTGGCGACAAACAAATAGATGCTGAAGCTGCACAGGATGCAGCCTCTGATGAGGTCTATTATATTGTTTCAGATAAGTGTACAGAATGTAAAGGCTTTCATGATGAACCTCAATGTGCTGCGGTTTGTCCGGTAGATTGCTGCGTTGATGACGAGGATGTTCGCGAAACAGAAGAAGAATTATTGGCTAAAAAAGCTTGGTTACACCAAGAGAACTAGTTTTAGCTTTTATAATCAAATTTATACAGGACACCCAAAGGGTGTCCTTTTTTATTTAAGCTTTTTCTTCATACTTGTTTGGAACAATTAAAACGGGACATGCAGATTTTCTAGCTACGTGCTCAGCAACACTTCCCATTAAAAAATGATATAAACCTGTTCGGCCGTAAGTACCAATTACAATAAGATCAGAACCGTACTCATCAGATTGCTGTATAATCCCGTGCGCAGCACTATCAACCACGCTTAAATAGGTGGTAGCTATGCCATGACTAAATTTAGTTTCAATTTCTTTTAATAATAAATGACTGTTTTCTTCACTGTTGTCGTAAGTTTCCAGAAAAACAGGGGCCAGTGTTAAGTCAGGGCTGATGTTCGCAGGCACGGGTTCTATAATGTTGACAAGTGCAACCTCTGCGCCAAACGTCTTCGCTACTTCATAACCAACTTTTGCTGCTTTTTCTGAACAAGTACTATTATCAACAGCAATTAAAATTTTTTTGAGGTTCATCGTCTTATAGATTAAGGTTTATACTATAAAAATAACAAAATAACTGTGCAAAAGTTTACATTTATACCATTGATTTTATGCTATGGAACAATACTATGGAATATGTAGGGTGGCAGTTGCACCCTTAAGATCTGAACCATCAGACAGAGCTGAAATTGCATCTCAATTGCTTTTTGGAGATCATGTGGAGATACTGCAACGAAATGAAAAGTGGTGGCAAGTACGCAATGCTTTCGATGGATATGAGGGTTGGTTAGACTTTAAGCAGTTAACAGAAGTATCGTTAGAAGAGTTCGTAAGTAATCATAGTTGCAAATACCTGGCCCCGGCCGAAATAGGGAATGTAATAACAGATGAGCAGGGCAGTAAATATTATATCTCTCCAGGTAGTAATCTTCCTTCGTTTAATAATGGTTATTGCAGTATAGGCACTGAAAAGTACAAGGTTTTATTTAGTCCAACAGTAGTTCCTCCTTCGGACCAAATCGATGTTATAAATACGGCACTTTTCTTTCAAAACGTTCCTTATTTATGGGGGGGCAAAAATTTGTTTGGAATGGATTGTTCCGGATTTGTGCAGATCGTTTTTAAACTAAACGGGATACAGTTAAACAGAGATGCATGGCAGCAGGCAGAACAAGGTACCACAGTTGATTTTTTGCCTGAAGTTAAACCAGGGGATGTAGCTTTCTTCGATAATGAAGATGGTCGCATTATTCATGTTGGTATTATGTTAAATGCAACTGATATAATTCACGCTTCAGGTAAAGTCAGGATAGATCCAATGGATAATCAGGGTATTTACAATGCTGAATTAGGAAGATATTCTCATAAGCTTAGAATCATTAAGCGATTAACTTAACGATTCTAAGTTAAGCTCGATCAATTTAACCCTTTTCTACTATACATTTAGGGTTGTGGGATACGGGGAAATTGCAAGAATTAGCAATAAAGCACATCTTGTTTGCC
>NZ_JBFTIZ010000086.1:0-14033 GCF_056395165.1 Pedobacter sp. 10L46_2 | reverse complement strand
ATGTAAGATCGGTTAATACAAGTGGAAGTAATTTTTGGCTGGCTGATGCAAGTTTTCTACGCCTAAAGTTTTTGAATGTTGCCTATAATGTTCCGAACAGATTGTATAAGAAATATTTAAACAATGTTCGTTTCTATGCATCAGGATCTAACCTTTTTGTGATCAGTAAATTCAATAAAAAATTCTATGATCCGGAAATGAATGGCGGCACGGCGTTCCCTATTGTTAAATCATTCAATGCCGGTGTTAGTGTAACGTTTTAAATTTTAACATTAAAAGGAAATCAAAATGAAGTATCTAAATAAAAATAAATTTATCCTTTATGTGGCCCTAATTGTGTTCGGCTCGTCTTGTAAAAAAGGATTGGACTATGAAAACACAGGTGCCATAAATCCACAGAATGTATGGACCGATTCCGTCTTAATTAAGGCTTATTTGAACGACGTGTACGGTGGACTTATGCCTAGATGGCCACTTGGTAGCGGAGCCAACGCTGACGAGGGTATCAACGCATCGGGGGGAAACTTAGGTAATTTCCAACAAGGTATAGTCGATGTGGCAGTAAATTTCACTAGTCTGGATTATACTTATATCGACAAAACCAATTATTTTATGGATCAATTGGCAAATGTATCGGAATCGGTGTTAAGTCCAAGTACCAAAAACAGGTTGATAGGCGAGGCCAAATTTTGGCGGGCCTGGACTTATTGGGGAATGGTAAGTTCAGTTGGGGGTGTACCATTGATCTTGCACACTCAGAATGGTAACGACCCAAACTCCTTGAAAGTAGCACGCAGCAAAACGTCGGAATGTGTCACACAAATCATTAAAGATCTGGATGAAGCTGCTCCCGTTTTGCCACCCAATTATACCGGGGCTGACTACGGCAGAATTAACCGCGCTGCCGCACTTGGTTTTAAAGCCAGGGTACTTTTATGGTATGCAAGCCCATTATTTAACCCCACAAACGATCAGAATAGATGGGTAAATGCTTACAATGCGGCTAAAGCTGCAGTGGAGGCTGCAGATGATGCAGGTTTTGGCCTGTTTGAAAACTACAAGTTGATTTGGTATTCGAGGAATAAAGAGCAAATTATGACCAGGCAGTACTACTACCCGGACAGTTACATGAACTTTAACTCCATAAGACCACTTCCATTTACAAATGGAGATACCAATACGGATCAGCCAATACTGCCACTATTGATTGCTTATCCAAAACGGGATGGCAGCCCTATGCAGTTTGATAAAAACCAATTGTCTAATCCAGCTTATAATCAACAGTTTTTAACAGACTTTTATACCAACCGTGATGATCGTTTTTACGCAACTATTTGGTGCGGCGGTACAGTATACCCTACACCCGATGTAAATACGATTGGCATGACAAGCCCAAGATCACATTCTTACTGGCAGGCCTGGACCTGGAAAGCAGCAGCAACACCGAGTACGGTAGTTCCGGCAAGAGATAATTCTTTATTCTCTGGTATTTCTCCACTTGTCCAAAATGGCGATGAAAACGGGGTGTCAGGATTTTTCCAGCGTAAAGGTTTAGACACGCTTTTAGACAGAAATGCCTTAGTGGGTGTAGCTGCTGGTGCTAAAAGTTGGTTTTCGCCAATGCGCTATGCCGAACTGCTCTTAAATCTTGCTGAATGTGCCAATGAAACAGGTCGTACTAATGAGGCATTAACTGCTTTGTATGCTATTCGCCAACGTGCAGGCATCTCTCCTGGTGGAGGCCAGAAGTATGGTATTACTGTGGCTGGGCAGGCCGATGTCCGTACTACGATCATGAATGAGCGTCAGGTGGAGCTTGCCTTTGAAGGATTTAGATTTAGTGATTTAAGAAGATGGAAACGTTACGATATCCTGAACACGCAATCTACCAGAAGGGGTTTATTCCTGATGCTAAATAAAGGTCAGGCGTTGCCCGGGAATACCGATAATATTATGACCGCTTCAGTAAGATCTAAATTTTCTGCCGTTATTGTAGAAAGCCTTGATAAAACGGCTTCGACTAATCAGACTTACAAGTTGAGTTTGAATCACTGGTTTAATTCTTTAAATCCTGCGCAGATTTCTATTGAACCTGATCAATTGCCGCAAAACAAAGAGTGGGGTGGTTCTTTTGATCCCTTACAGTAGTTTTTTAAACAGTTAATCCACTTAAAAATGGAGATTAGCGCTCCAGTCGTGGTCGGAAGAAATTCTGGCCATGATTTTATATTTTATGTAAAGAATAAGTCAACTTTAGTAAAATAGTAGAATTTAGATATAAAAACACACAACTGAAATAACACATCCATTATGAAACTAAACTTCATAAAATTCGTAATTGCCTTTTTTGTTGCGACAATTCCAATATCGGTTTTTGCGCAATACAATTTTAATACCGATTATTTTAAAATCCAGATCAATAACAAAGGCTTGATCACCAGTATGAAAAACATTACGGTGAAGCCTAATCGCGAATTTAGTCCTTCAGATAAGCCATCGCCGGTGATGAGTTTATATGATAGTAAAAAGAATGTTTACTACCAGCCCACCAGTGCAACCTATACTCAGACCAGCCAGACAATGGTACTTAAGTATCCAAATGGTTCTGTTGCCAAAATTAGTATTGTACCTAAAAAGAAATATTTTAAACTTACGTTGCAATCACTCTCACCACGTAATGGAATTGATGTGATCCAGTGGGGAAACTACCATACCAATATTACCAATCTAATGGGTGAAATTATTGGCGTTGCGCGCGACACCAGCAAAACGGTTAACTATGCAATTGGCATGCTTGCCCTGAACGACAAAACCCTTAGCGGGCTAGCCGAAACTATTGGTGATGCAGCTCCTTTTCAATATATAATACATACACCAGACGCCAAGCGCTTTCCTTTACCTAAAGATCTACACGAAGGACAGATTTTTACACTAGGAGGAGATGGTATTAGTGATGTAGCTTTTTATGCGCACAAAGAACCTTGGTATAGAATTATGTATGGTAATGCAGCCTTGGTAGACAAAAAAGGCCAAATATCTATTGCTTATCAATCAAGAGACAGGTCTGTTGAAAGAGAAATCAATTTTTCACTTATGCCGCTTATGGCCGCCAATAAACCAAACCATATACAGGTGCAACCACTGCCGATAGATTATGTCGGATCATCTGTCGCGTTATGGGGAAGTCCGGATAGCACAGCTTTGTTGGATGTGATTCAAAAAATTGTCTTGGCGGAAAAGCTCCCTCATCCAACTATTAACGGCAAATGGATAAAAGATCCAGCAGCTTTTGTTCCTGATGCCCTTACCAGTGGTAATTTAAATGATAGCATTATCTCTTATACTTCAAGATTGGGTTTTAAAACAATCAGTTTATATGATCAGGGCTTTCTGAAAGCTGATCGCGGTAACAATGGATATATTGACGGAAAGAATTTTGAGAAAAAACCAATAAAATTAACAAGCGGGAATGTTTCGCATAAGGAATTTTCGGATATGGCCGCTAAACATGGTATTACCATAGGCAGAACTCCTATTACAAATTCTTTAGCTCCAGGTACGCTGGATGCTAGTCCAACGCCCAGCGATAGTTTGTGTTATCAGCAAAAGCGCTTACTTGTAAAAAGTATCAGTGCAACTGACACGGTCATTCTTGTTGACGATCCAACGCATCTTGATGAGATTGCCAGTTGGGAGGGTCATTGTGCCGACTTAAATATGATAAAAATTGGTAAAGAACTTATCCATTATATTGGAGTTTCGAAGGATAAACCTTACCGACTTTTAAATGTAAAGAGAGGATACTGGAAGACCACTCCATCAAATCACGCTAACAGAGATACCATTTATAAACTTCAGGTCACGGTTAATTATGGTTACGATGGGCTTATCCCGAATATGCAATTGCAAGACAAAATTGCAGAGCACTTTGCAGAGATTTGTAAGATCAATGGCCTTGCTTATTACGATTTCGATGGACAAGAGTTTTTGTTTAATAATGGACACGGTTACTATTCGACCAAACGCTTCTTTGGAAAAATGTTTGAAAAGGCAAAGCAATTAGGCGTTCCATATATCCGTTTCACAGGCGCTACTTTATCTGAAGGATCCTGGCATTATCAAAGCATTTGGAATGTTGGTGGCGGAAAGAATTTGTACGATGCTGAAACCCGCGAATGGGGCAGCACAACCAGTCAGGGAAAAGACCTTCGTGACGTAACCTATGCTAACTATTTCCCTGTGGGAATGGGCGGTAATTTCCCTATCAATCCCAAATCTAAAGTTGAAGAATATGAACATATACAAGCCATTTCAGTAGGGGTTGGCACAACATACAGTTTAAAAATAAATCAAAAGGATGTTGAAGGCTGTCCTCAAAAAGACGCCATTTTTAAAGCGATAAGAACATGGGAAGATGCGAGAGCGGCCAATGCTTTTCCGATATGGGTAAAAAATCAGCTGTCGGATCCTGCGCTATCATTTCACTTGGAAAGTGTTGATGCCAATAATTGGAATTTATACAAGACTAAAAGAGATGGCTCGAACAAAAAAATGTTTGTAAAGCTAAAAAGAGCTGCAGGGTATTAGTAATCTTGTCGCGGCTCTTTCGATAATTTTTTTGGGAAAATGGTCAATAATCCACCCAGGATTAAGAAATGGCTATCAACATTATTAACCTGGTTAATAATGTTGATAGCCATTTTTTTTTGCGCAATCCGTCAGATATTTTCTGCGGCATACGTATATAATGAAAGAATTTGTCTAGGCTACCATTGATAAAGCTAAGAAAAGAACTTGTAGAGATAAAAATGCAGGTATTTGMGGTTTTTTGCAATGAATAAAGTACATGGATACTTGAAATAGTTTGTTTTTAGCTATTTTTATTAAAATTATTATGGATATTTACTATAAGGATTACTATTATGCAGGTTAATGCGTGTTATGTAAGTTCCTACCAGGCAAAACCAACCAATAAGCATTACAATCGTTAACTAACAGTTTAAATTTTACTAAAATTGGCATTTTATGAAAAGAAAACTACTCTTGTTATTTCTGTGTATAGGATTGTGTATTACACATGTCGCCGCCCAGCAGATAACCGTATCAGGTAAAGTCACCTCGGCAAACGACAATAGCCCACTGCCCGGTGTTTCAGTAAAAATCAAAAACAAGTCCGGTGGATCCAGTACCGATGAATCGGGTAATTATTCCATCAGCGCACAAACCGGGGATGTACTGGTCTTTAGTTTTATTGGTACCATAAGCCAGGAAGTTCAGGTAACAGGAAACAAGGTGATCAATGTAAAGCTGGCTGAGGACAGCAGAATCTTAAATGAGGTTGCGGTTACGGCCTTTGGTGTAAAACAGGAAGTGAGGGGACTGGGCTTTTCTACCCAAAATGTTAAGGCCCAGGATATCGTAGATTCTCAGCAACCCAATATCGTAAATGCATTACAAGGCAAGGTTGCAGGTGTGCAGATCACCAATTCCAGCGGTGCTGCTGGTTCATCTGCCAACATCATGATCAGGGGAGGAAGTTCACTGAGCGGCAGTAACCAGCCCTTGTTTATTTTGGATGGTATTCCTGTAGATAACAGTACTCCCGTTTCTCAGGGTGGTTTGGTGGCTTCAGTGGCTCCAGCTTCAAACCGGGCAATAGACATCAATCCGGAAGATATTGAAACCATCACTGTTTTGAAAGGACCTGCGGCTGCGGCATTATATGGAATCAGGGCAGCTTCAGGAGCAATTGTTATTACCACTAAAAAAGGTTCGGGTGGAGCTGCAAGAATTGTGTATCAGAATAATTTTTCATTTGATCACATCAATAAACTTCCTGAACTTCAATCGCAGTTTAAACAAGGCGAGCAAGGTGCTGCCAATGTAACAGCATTGGGCTCCTGGGGACCAGCCTTTTCTTCAGGGGAACCTATCTATGATAACCTTGGTGCTATTTTTAAAAATG
This sequence comes from Pedobacter sp. 10L46_2, assembly GCF_056395165.1. Classification (NCBI taxonomy): domain Bacteria; kingdom Pseudomonadati; phylum Bacteroidota; class Sphingobacteriia; order Sphingobacteriales; family Sphingobacteriaceae; genus Pedobacter; species Pedobacter sp. 10L46_2. The sequence continues at coordinate 8,068 of NZ_JBFTIZ010000086.1, read as the reverse complement.
CCTTTGCACAAACACATGATGTTTCGGTAAGTGGCAGCACAGACAATTCCCATTATTATACTTCCGGATCTTTTTTAGAACAGGGATCGATTATTGACAATTCTACCTTTGGGAAAAAATCGTTCAGAATAAATGCAGATACCAAAGTTGGAGAAAAATTAACCGTCGGAGGAAGTGCTAATTATATCCGCACAGACAGGAAGTATCTTTCTCAAGGAAGCTTTAATGGCATTATGGGAGCGCTTTCCTGGCCTCGTAGTCTAGATATGAAAGATTACCTTAATACTGATGGCTCTCAGAAAATTATCAACTCTACGGGGACAGACAATCCTTACTGGACCATAAATAATAAACCTTTTACCAGTAAGGTGAACAGGATAATTGTACAAGGTAACCTGGATTATAATCCCGTTAGCTTTTTAAACTTTACCTATAGGATAGGTACAGACTATTATACTGAGAATTTTAAATCTGTAAGGATGCCGGGAACATTGGAACCCAATGTAATCAAAGGGTCTATTGCACAATCCGTAGCCAATAATCAGATCACTACGTCAACAGCTATTCTGACAGGTAAAAAGAAAATAGGAGCCGACATAAATCTTAGTCTTTCTGTAGGTAACAATATTGAAGTCAGCTCTCTGCAGACTTCTACCTCCAGTGCGCTTAATTTTATTGACCCTACATTTGCCAGTCTTAATAACACCAAGCCTTCTGATAGAACAACTTCAGAAGATTTGAGACGCAGAAGGATATTCAGCTGGTTTGGGGATTTTAATGTGGATTGGAAAGGGATCGCTTATGTGAATTTTAAGGGAAGGAATGACTGGTCGTCTACTTTGCCGGTAAAAGATCAATCGTTCTTTTACCCTTCGTTAAGTGGGGCATTGATTTTGACCGACCTGCTAAAAGAAATGGGAGCCAAATCTGATGACCGTATTTTTTCATACGGTAAAATAAGAGCTGCTTATTCTAATGTGGGTAAGGATGCTTCGCCATATTCACTTACCACCTCATTGGCTACCCTAACAAATGATTTCACTATTAATCCACGAGGGTTTATTATCAACTCTAATAATGCTTTTGGTAACCCGTTGCTGGTTCCTGAATTTACACGTGCCTTTGAAGTAGGGGCAGACCTGAGGTTCATTAAAAGCCGTTTAGGGCTAGATGTAACTTATTATTCAAGCAAGTCTGATAACCAGATTTTGCAGTTGCGTACGCCACCATCTTCAGGCTCTTTTTTAGCAACCCTAAACGGAGGGTCTATACGAAATAAGGGCATAGAGGTGATACTGAATGGAAGACCAATCGTGGGCAATGATTTTAAATGGTCAATAGACATCAACTTTGCGCACAATACCTCTGTTGTTAAGGCATTACCCGCAAAAATTGACAGGATTGAACTGTCTGATGCCTGGGCCGCTTCTAACGTAGCACAGGGAGCTGCTTTTTTAAACGGTAGTTTATTCGGTATAAATGGAAATATCTGGAAACGAAACGCACAGGGACAACTATTGCTGAACAATGCTGGTTATCCACAGGTTCAGACTGCCCTGGCTAATATTGGTGACAGAAATCCTGATTTTACAATGGGAATTACCAATACTTTCAATTATAAGGACTTTATGTTCTCGTTTATGGTCGATGTCCGTTCGGGCGGCCAGGTATTCAATGCAACAGAGAATGCTTTGGTAAGATCGGGCTTGAGCCTGAAAACCCTGGATAGAGGAACTAAGGTGTTTGAGGGAATTATTGAATCAACCGGCGCTCAGAATACAATTGCAGTTCCTTTAAACCAGAATTACTACCAGACCATTTACGCCAACCAGGGTTACGATTTTGTAGAAGATGGGAGCTGGGTAAGACTGAGATATGCTACACTTAGCTATAATATGCCCACAAAGTACCTTGGTAAATTAAAAATCAAAGGACTTTCATTTACCGTAACAGGTCGTAACCTATTATTGATTACAGATTATTCCGGTGTTGATCCGGAAGTTTCGGGTAGTGGTGCAGGAGTAGGGGGAACGGGTTCTTTTGGTTTTGATAATCTGGGTGTTCCAGCTACCAGAGGGTTTGATTTAGGTTTAAAATTAACATTGTAATAAGGAGGACTAATTATGAATACGATATATAAAAAAGGGCTGGTTTGTCTGGTTTTGGTCGCTGCCATTATAGCCCCTTCATGTAAGAAATTTCTGGATGTAAATACAGATCCGAATAACCCCACTAAGGTAACTGCAGCAAACAGACTGGTCGGTGCCATTACCACTTCTAATGGTGCCGCAATGTGGCGAGGAGGCAGAGAGATTGCCGGCTTAACCCAGTATGGTGTAACCAAACTTTTAACGGGAACCAACCTGAATGCAGAGACCTGGCGCTTTACCGCAAGCTATTTTGCCTGGCAAAATACGTATGTGTTTACGATGCCTAATTGTATCGATTTGATCAATCTGGGAGAAGAAGAGGGGAGCCCGTGTTTTGTTGGTGCCGGAAAAACTTTATTGGCGATGAACTTTGGCTTGCTTGCCGATCAGTATGGTGCCATTGTAATTGATGAATTTTATAATGGGAAGACTCAGCTTTCTTTGACACCTAAAATGCAGGATCAGCAAACCGTTTATCAACGGATAGATAAATTGCTGGATGAAGCCATTGTCGCATTTAATAATCCGACAAACAATACAACCTTAAATTCTGCAGCAGGGGACATCATATACCAGGGAAATGTAGATAAATGGAAACGTTTTGCCTGGGCACTTAAAGCCCGGTACCTAAACCATCTTTCTAAAAAAGGAGCGCTTTATAATTCCACAAAGATTATTGAAGCCTGCGGAAATGCGTTTAATGCTGATGGAATGGATGCCGAATTTCCATATCTGGCAGGTGCATTGCCGACCGATGAAAACCCATGGTACAGCTGGGGCGGATTTACCGTGCCGGTGGGCTCTACACCAAATGACAATAGCTATAATCCCAGATACTTCGCATGGAGCCAGTTTTTTGTGAATATGCTTACAACATTGCCTGTCACCAATGCTACTCTTCAGGATCCACGGATCAGCAAGATCATGCAGCCAGCCGTTTCCGACGGCCAGTACAGGGGTCTAAGATCTGGAGGCGGTTTGGTTGGAGGACAAGGTATTTTAGCTAATGGGCAGAATGGTGATGCGACAAAAAAGAACGGTAATGATTATGGGCTTTTTAGCAACAGCGGTTTCTATACCAAGCAAACTTCACCTTATCCCTTCATCACTTACTCTGAAGTGAAATTGATTGAATCGGAAGCTCGATTGAGATCGGGGGATATACCGGGGGCATTGGCTGCCTATGAGGAAGGTGTGAAATCTAACATGCGCAAGCTTGGAGTTACAGGTGCAGATATTAATACCTATTGGACGGCGCAGTTGGCTGACGGCTTGAATGCACATTTTGCGAACCTGACCCAAGGTTTAAGTCATATCATGAGACAGAAATACATTTCATTATGTTTAAATCCTGAAACGTGGGTAGATATGCGCAGATCCGATTTTAGCCAGGCCATATATGGACCTTCACTGGTTAGACCTTTAAACCTAAATACTGTTATATTTGATGCCAATAACCCAACCCAGTGGATTAGAGGGATGGTTTACGAAAGTAATGAACAGACCCGGAACCCTGATAATGTTGGAGATAATTCTGAAAAATATCGATTGCTCACACCACTTTGGTGGGATGCAAATTAATTACATAGCCTGCGCTCCCTAATTCAAAGGGCGCAGGCTATTTCATGATGCGAATAGTCATAAATAACTATTGCAGGTGTTGTGAGGGATTGCTATGTTACCTATGTTGAGTGTATTGATACTGGCTTAGGAAATGAACGAGGCAAAGAATAAGAGAATTGTGATCTGCTGCGACGGCACCTGGAACGAACCCGGCAAAACCGATAAAGGTTTCCGGGTAAAAACCAATGTGCAGAAGACTTTCGAGAGCATCTGTAATATTGGTAAAGACGGTGTAATGCAGCTCAAATATTATACCGACGGGGTGGGCACCTCGGGGAGTAAACTTCGGAGGCTGATTGATGGCGCAACGGGATTTGGACTGGATGAGAATATTCTGAATGCCTATAAGTTTCTGGTCTGGAACTATCTTCCGGGAGATGAGATATACTTTTTCGGTTTCAGTCGCGGTGCTTATACGGCAAGAAGCATTGCAGGCCTGATCCGAAATTGCGGGATCATCAGGAACGATGATCTGACTTTGGCCAAAACAGCATATACACATTACCGTAGCAGGAACGAAGGCTGGGCACCTAGCGGTAAGAAGGCAACGGACTTCAGAAAACAGAACAGCCACGAAACCAATATTAAATTCATTGGAGTTTGGGATACAGTGGGGTCGCTTGGCATCCCGTTTTCAATCTTTAACCTATATAACCATAGAAAATACCGTTTCCATGATACCGACCTTAGTTCGTATGTGGATAATGCTTTTCAGGCCCTGGCTATTGATGAACACCGGATGAGTTTTGAACCGGCCATATGGATTCAGCAGGGAAACTCACTTCAAAAAAATCCGGTACAGATACTTGAACAACGCTGGTTTCCGGGAGTACACTCCAATATAGGAGGGGGTTATCCTGATGCTGGAATAAGTGATATTGCCTTCAGATGGATGGTTAATCATGCAAAAAAGACAGGACTCGCCTTTGATGAAAATATGCTCTCCAGGATTATCCTTGAAGACCCTGAGAATGGGGTATTATATGACTCCCTGGGCTTTTGGTTTAAGTTGCTGCCGAAAGTGAGGCGGGAATTGAGCAGGCTGCCCCAATATTATCAGCGTGTGGACGCTTCTGCATTTTACCGCTGGCATAAAGATGCCGATTACAGACCGGAAAACCTGAATCGCGTGATTGACGAACTGAGCTGCGATGCCGCCGATAGTTATTGGTGCTGAACATCACATGGTTAGAATTTCAGCGGATAATTCATGAACTTAGCCATTTAGTCCATTTCTTATAACGTAAATCTCATTTAATTTAGTTTCTTTAATACTAAGCAATTAATATCAATCCTCTACGTCAGATACCATTCACACCATATGAAACTTATAAGAAAGCATATACTTACAACTCTTCTATTGGCTTGGGCATGTAATTGCTGTGTAGCTCAATTATTGGTTCCGGCTACAAAACCCAATTCAGCACAGCAGGCAATGATTAAAAGGGGCTATGGCATGTTTATCCACTTTGGTATTAATACATTTAACAATACGGAATGGTCTGACGGAACGTTGCCATTAGAGAGTTATAACCCTACAAATCTTGATCCTGATCAGTGGGTGCTCACTGCAAAAAAGGCAGGCTTTCGTTATGTATTGCTGGTCACTAAGCACCATGATGGATTCTGTTTATGGGATAGTAAATATACAGCTTATGATGTGGCGTCATCTCCGGTAAAAATGGATGTTGTAAAAGCAGTATCCGATGCCTGTAAGAAATATGGAATCAAGTTTGCAGTTTATTATTCATTGTGGGATAGGAAAGAACCTTCATATAAGGATAAGGACCCGCAAAAATACATTAACTACATGCTCAACCAGCTAACAGAATTGTTCACCAATTACGGAACAATTGGTGAGTTGTGGCTGGATGGGGGATGGGATAAAAAGCCATCAGACTGGGGTATTGATCAGATTTATAGCTTGGTGAAAAAATACAATCCTGATTGTGCAGTGAGTGTTAACCATACCATTGTAAATGAAGAAGGAAAACGAAATTACACGCCTCCAGCCAACATGACTGAGGATAATAAGTATTTCTTTCAGTACTTCCCTTCTGATTTTCGTTTATGGGATCCGGAATTAGCAGCCAAATCAGATAAGAAACAATACTTGCACGAAGGGAAATCGTATTACCTGCCTTTTGAACATACCATTTGTATCAGTAAACGATTGAATTGGTTTGAAAAATCAGAGCCATTACCAACCCGGGATTTAGATGAATTGGAGGAACTGTTTTACTGGAGTACAGACAATGACAATTGTCTTGTGATGAATGTTCCTCCGGATCAGACCGGACGCATACGTGAATATGTAGCTAATACTGCCATTGGACTGGGTAAACGACTTAATCTATCTTTGAATAAGCCCTTACCTAAAAATGGCAAATTCATTTCAATGAACAAGCCGGTTACAGCAAGTAGCGTTTGGGATGATAAAAACGGGCAATATGCAGGTAATGCTATAAACGACGGGAAAATGAATAGTCGTTGGGCAGCTAAAGATACTCTGGCTATAGTCGAAATGGAGTTAAATCCCTCAGAGTCGTTTAATAAGATCAGTATATTTGAATATCAGGATACAAAGAGATTACCTGATGGCTTTTCTCAGGTAAGAGTATCACGTATACAACAATATAGTATCGATATTATGCAAAATGGGCAATGGAGAACCGTCTACCTTTCCGACGAACCTATGGGAGATTGTAAGGTGATTAGATTGCCATTTAGTTATAATGCAAGCAAGTTGAGACTAAAAGTCCTAAGAGCAGCTGCTCCTCCCTCAATTTATGAATTGAGCGTGATCAATATGCCTGCAAAATAATATTTCTGCTCTTCTTATTAGAACTTATCTTTTTACCCGCTTTCTAATTCGACTCAACGAAGGATTAGTTATACCCAAAAAGGATGAGATATGATATGCAGGAATCCGCTCGATGATATTCGGATGTTCTTCCAATAACCTCAGGTATCGTTCTTCATGTGAGAAAAACATGAATTCCTCGGCGCGTGTTTGTGCATAAGCAAAAAACAATTCCGCCAGCAGCCTGCCGAATTTCAGCCAGTTGTTATTGGATTCATAGAGGCTGCTGAGATCTTTATAGGAAATAAAGACAATTTCAGAATCTTCCATAGCTTCTATGAAGTACCAGCAGGGATTTTGAGAGATAAAACTTCTAAAAGAAACAACGAACTGATTCTCAGAAAAAAAGAAAATATTTTTGTCCGCTTTCGCTTTTGGATCATGGTAATAAATACGGAAAATCCCTTTTATCACTAATCCAAGGTCATTGCAAACCATACTCTGCATATTAAAAAAATCACCTTTATTGATTTTTCGTGGTTTCCAGAATGCCTGACCCTCCTCAATGTCTTTATCTGTCAACGCGGCGAAATCCCGCAGATACTGTGCTATGATCTCGTTTTTTTTAGTCATGATAGTCTTATTAGTAGATGAAGCGTTTCACTGCTATTAATTCTAGCTGGGAAAACAACTCAAATTTAGGTAAATTACATTCCATCGTATTTTAACTTAAGTGAAAAAAACTCATTCTGCTTTTTCCGAAACTTGTAAAAAAAATAAAATGGGATTATCAAATTTAGGCATTTTTCATACCGTAGTCGGTATCATTGCCATCATCGCAGCATTAGCATCTTATGTAAAGCATGGAAAAATAAACCTCGCAAGCAAAAGTGGGAATACGTACTTGGTCGGAACCATAATTACATCCGTAACTGCTTTGGGCTTAAGTAAACATGGAGGATTCAATCCAGGGCACGTATTGTCACTACTTGTACTGGTTCTTGTGGTTGGCGCATTTGTTCTTCACCGGAGAAAAACAGGAAATAATAAAGCCCGGTATTTTGAACAATTTTTCCTTTCGTTCAGCTTTTTTCTCTCTATGATTCCTACAGTAAACGAAACACTTACCCGTGTTCCGTTAAGCGCGCCACTTGCAAATGGGCCTACTGACCCATTGATTGGTAAAACCTTACTGGTTATACTCATTTTGTTTATAGCGGGATCTATATACCAATATAGACAACAAAAGAAAATCAACAAAGGCGCTTAGTTTACAGCACTCTCATTGGGAAGCGGGTTAAAATGGCCTGAAATATGGCCGGCTTATTAGTGGCGAAAAAGCCCAGGGAACCGAAGAAAGTATGATCAAAAGCCCGGCGCTAAACCATAGCGCCATTGTTTGAAACTTTTCGGGATCTGTTAGTTTGCGTTTTGCCCTGGCCGATCCTATGGTGATTACAACAATTGCTATGACCATCATTAGGCTGTGCTC